>NZ_WXWH01000028.1:0-3428 GCF_009904905.1 Vibrio sp. V30_P3S12P165
TATAAAATATTTGAATTATTCAATAGTTTTTTAATCTAACTTTGTTGTAATTTTACTACATATTAATGCTTTTTATTTAGCATCAATCGGTAGATCAGTTAGTTAGAAAAACCATGTGAAAGTAGAAAGTGATAAAATGACAAATGATAAAAATGGGTCTCAAGAAAAGTTTTTTGGTGCGCATGTTTCTGCCGCGGGTGGGGTTGATCAAGCGCCTATTCGTGCCAAACAGATCGGGGCGAATGCGTTTGCGCTCTTTACCAAGAACCAACGACAATGGGGCGGAAAACCTCTTGATGCTGAAACGATCCGTGCATTTAAATTAAATTGTCAGCAATTAGGTTTTTCGACTCAGCACATTTTGCCACACGATTCTTACCTGATTAATTTAGGTGCTCCTGAGCAAGATAAATTGGCCAAATCTCGTCAAGCATTTATTGAGGAAATGGAGCGTTGTCAACAGCTTGGGTTAACTCTACTGAATTTTCATCCAGGGAGTCACCTTAAACAAATCTCGGAGGCTCAGTGTCTTTCGACGATTGCTGAATCGATCAATTTAGCTCATCAAGCGGTGCCAAATGTGATTGCTGTGATTGAAAATACCGCTGGTCAAGGGAGTAATTTGGGGTGGCGCTTTGAGCATTTGGCTGAAATTATTGCGCAAATCGACGATCAGTCTCGCGTGGGTGTTTGTCTAGATACCTGCCATACCTTTGCTGCAGGCTATGATTTACGTAGTCAGGCCGCTTGTGAGGAGACGTTTGCGCAGTTTGAGCAAGTCGTTGGTATGCACTATTTAAGGGCAATGCACATTAATGACTCAAAATCTAAGTTAGGCAGCCGGGTGGATCGACACCATTCATTAGGACAAGGTGAAATTGGTTGGGCGTGTTTTGAATATATCGCACAAGATCCTCGTTTTAATGGTATTCCATTGATTCTTGAAACCATTGATCCTGAGTTATGGCCTAAAGAGATAGAAACATTAAAAAGATTTCATCGTGGTGATAGATTTTTAGATTAGTTTCACAAACTTGGCATCCTTTTTTCATTAGGATTCGCTCAAGCGTTGTTAGAAGGATGCCGTTATGTATGTCTCTATCTGTTTAGCCAGTCAAACCGTTGCTCACCTGCCAATACCCAATCGACATGTACAGGGACAAGGCCACCATCGTGTGCCACAGCCTAGCAAGCCGAATAAATAGCCATCGGACGTGACGTTGTGAGGGCGATAGCGTAAGGTGCAAAAGCAATCATTAGTCTCCTGACGCTTGAGGCGAACCAAGGTATACTTGTCTGTTTCAAATAATCAGGAGTATTTATGACTCAGCCACTCGTTTGGCACGATGTTATTGGTGCCGAGAAGCAGCAAAGTTATTTTCAGCAAACCTTACAATTTGTTGAGGCAGAAAGGCAGTCGGGGAAAATTATCTATCCACCGGCAAACGATGTCTTTAACGCTTTTCGTTTAACGGAGTTTAATCACGTTAATGTTGTCATTCTTGGGCAAGATCCTTACCACGGGCCAAATCAAGCACATGGTCTGTGTTTTTCTGTTCTTCCTGGAGTGAGAACACCACCTTCTTTAGTTAATATCTATAAAGAACTTGCCCAAGATATACCGGGTTTTCAGATACCGGATCACGGTTACTTAAAGAGTTGGGCGGAACAAGGGGTGTTACTACTCAATACCGTATTAACCGTTGAGCAAGGGAAAGCGCATTCCCACGCAAATTGTGGTTGGGAGACATTTACCGATCGTGTCATTGATGTATTGAATCAACAAAGAGAGGGGATTGTTTTTTTACTTTGGGGCGCGCATGCGCAAAAAAAAGGCCAAATGATCGATCGGCAGCGGCATCATGTATTGATAGCACCTCATCCCTCGCCTTTATCTGCTCATCGCGGCTTCTTAGGTTGTAAACATTTTTCTATGACGAATCATATCCTTACTCAGCAAGGAAAAAAAATAATCGACTGGCAACCTAAGATAGACACTGTGATGGATTGATGTTTTTTCGACCAGTATCAAAGCGTATATTCGGATCCTTGTATACACTGAGGTGAATATTCCCTAAAGCGAATTGGGGAAAGTGGTGTAGGGAGAAACACAATGATGATAGAAAGGATCCAGCGTGAGCATGGGTATATGGTTCGTCTGCTGGCTATATTAGGTGACAAGCTAGAGTCACTGAAAGCCGAGAAATCGGTAAATTATAACCTACTAAAAGAGATCGTTGACTACTTAGGGAGTCACTCGGAAGCCGTTCATCATCCGAAAGAAGATATTATTTATCGCTATTATATCGAGCATTATCAAGCCGAACCGACTATCTCTAATTTAGAGAAAGAGCATATCCAGTTAGCACAACAGACACAAAGCTTCCTTAACTTAGTTGAGATGATCTTACAAGATGCTGTCGTCCCTCAAGCACTGTTCATTGAACAATTGGAAGGTTTTATTGAAACTCAGCGTGGTCACCTGCAATTAGAAGAACGATCCGTGCTTCCGATTATTAGCCAAACTTTTACTACCTCAGATTGGCAAAACGTCGAAGCGCAATGGGTGACCAATGAAGATGACCCTGTTTTCGGAGAAACAATAGCCGATCGCTTTTCTCAATTGGCTCGTCGCGTTAGGAAAAGCAGCGCTGAGTGTATCTAGGGTCTGTTTATCTTTCGAGCTGATTTTTGCAGCAGTTTGTGGCTTCTTTATACAAGGCAGAGGCTCTGACATGTAGTGGCGATTTGTGCCGTTTATACCCAAACAGCTTGGAGTTGTAGCTAACATCCCTGCAGCTTCAAGTAGGAAGGGGATACTGGTAATGTCACGTTATTTAGGTTTGAAAATAAAAAAGCACCGTTCATTCGGTGCTTTTATGTCAATTATAGTTTGATGTTTTTATAGTTTGATGTTTTCTAATTCTAAACAGATATCCATATCCATTAATTCTTTCTCTAGGCGCTTTTTATCGCGGATCGCTTCTATTTCTCGCCACATCCGTTTTACCGGTTTAGTCCTCTGTGCTCTGGACTTGGTTATTTCCATGTCCAACAGTTGATCAAAGTGCAAGTTATCCATAAGCAAGCCTCATTGTTTTCATCATTCCGTGAGAGTTATCTAGATAGCATAACTTGCTTAAATTTAACCATGATTTATTTCTCATTTATGATCTTTTAATGATAGTTACGTTTTTTTTCTGCTTTATTTCACATTTTTAACTAAGAATACGTATAAAAAATCACCATAAAGTTCGAGCAAACGTTTTTATTGTGCCTTTTTTTATGTTAATAGACTGTTATCTTAGGTTGTGCTAATAAAGGTTTGCTGTTTTTTTGAACGTTTAAACCTTAGTTATGACTTTTTTCTGACAATTTACCGTTGATCGCATTGTGTTAGCTGACTTCTCAGTATATGAGATTTTGCT
>NZ_WXWH01000056.1:0-3186 GCF_009904905.1 Vibrio sp. V30_P3S12P165
GTTACATAACGCCCGCTTAAGGGGCTGACAACGCTACTACCAAGTTTCCGCATAACACCGTAACCACAAAAACCAACGCATAATAAAAATGCCACGCGTTGGAAGTCCCTCTTGAAGCGTTTGTTAGCCGTACATTGCCCAATTAAAATACGGACGAAGACCATCCATTCGTTCAACTGCTACTCCTAACTTCTTGTAGAACTCGTGTGCTCTTACGTTGTATGGGCTAGCTGTCCATGAAATATGAGAAGTTAATGAACTTTTAGCTTCCATTTTCAATGCATGCATAAGTTTAGCACCGTATCCCTTTGACCGATGCTCACCAATAACTAGTAAGTCATCAAGCCAAATTGAAGGCTCACCACGAAAAGAAGAATAACGGTAATGAAATAAAGCGAATCCCAAAACTTCCCCATCGACTTCTAATAGCAAAGCATGAGCAAACGGATAATCACCAAATAAAGTACGTTCAATCTTCTCTTTGGTCGTAGAGATTTCACCATTAAATCCTTTCATACTTCGATCAAACTCGGCTTTGTGTGCAATAAGTTCTAGTAACTTATCAGAGTCTTGCTTGATCGCTTTCCTTATATTCACTTTATTCTCCATAACTCAACATTCTGATGTCGGCTAACGCCCGCTTAAGGGGCTGACAACGCTACTACCAACTTTCCGCATAACACCGTAATCACAAAAATCAACGCATAATGAAAATGCCGCGCGTTGGAAGTCCCTCTTGAAGCGTTTGTTAGCTTGCGTGCCAAAGTGACACAATGATTGCTTTTTGTATATTTAAACACCATAATAAAGATGTGACATTTTGACACAAAGGAGAACACATTATGGCTACCACTTTACCTCGTATCACTGCGAGAGTTGATGTCGATACACAAAACTTATTAACCAAAGCGGCTGCTCTCGCTGGCATGTCTAGTATTAACTCATTTGTACTCAATGCTGCAATCGAAAAAGCAAAACAAGTGATTGAACGTGAGCAAACACTAAAATTAAGCCAAGCAGACGCCATTTTACTTATGGAAGCTCTCGATAAACCAACAACATTAAATCAAAAGCTTAAAACTGCCGCCGAACGTTATGAGACCAAAAACCAATGATGAAAACGGTATTACTCGATAAAGATAAACACGACAGAAACCGATTCAACTGCGGAATTGATGCGCTTAATAACTATTTGAAAGTCATGGCAAGTCAGCAAGCTAAAAAAGATAATACCCGAACATTTGTTTTAGAGGATGAAAATAACACCTCACTTATCATCGGTTTTTACACTTTAACAATGACACCCATTGACCTAAAAGCATTGCCCGATAAGTTACAGAAAAAGCATCAGTCATCAACGTCTGGCGGACTCATTGCTCGCTTAGCTATCGATGAGCGCTATAAAGGTAAAGGATTTGGCGAGTGGTTACTTATCGATGCTCTACGAAAACTACTAGCCGCTAGTGATAGCGTGGCATTCCCCGTCGTTATTGTTGACGCAAAAGATGGCGCTAAACATTTCTATGAGCGCTATGGTTTTAAAGCGTTTCAAGATGCAAAAAATAAGCTATTTATCACCATTTCAGATATTAGGGCAAGTTTAGGCTAGTATTGCTAGCGTTTAGCAAGCTAACGCCCAATTAAGGTGTGAACCACGCTACCACGACACTCAAATTGAACGCCATAAACACTGAACTAGACCCAAACCAAAAATGCCAAGCGTGGGGAATCACTCTTAAATTGTTTGTTATGTATTACAAGCCACCTGCTAAATCTAAGTAGTTTCCTGTCGAAAACGATGACTTTTCAGACGCTAACCAATAGATTGCTTCTGCTACTTCTTCAGCCGTACCACCCCGTTGAAGAGGAATGATGCTCTTAAGCCTTTCAACCCTCTCAGGCTCGCCTCCGTCAGAGTGCATATCAGTATAAATTAGCCCCGGACGAACACAATTAACCCTAATACCCTCAGCAGCAACTTCTAAGGATAGCCCCTTAGTTAAAGTATCAATCGCCCCTTTTGAAGCTGCATAGTCAATGTACTCATTTGGAGAACCAGAGCGAGATGCACCAGAAGAGACATTCACAATCGCACCTCCATTTCCGCCGTGTCGGGTAGACATACGCTTTACCGCTTCGCGACTACACAAAAAGTAGCTCGTAACATTATTGATTAATATTGCATTGACCCTGTCGGCAGTCATTTCCTCTAGCCTACATTGTTTACGTAAGATTCCCGCATTGTTCACCAAAACAGATACTTGACCTAATTCACGATCAATACGTTCAAACAGTTGTACAACTGCATGTTCATCAGAAACATCAGCTTGAACCGTAATGCAGTTGCCTCCGTTTGATGTAATTTCGGATGCAAGCTCTTCCGCTGCATAAGAGTTAGACTTGTAGTTAATACAAACAGAGTATCCTTTCGATGCGAATAACTTTGTAGTCGCAGCACCAATTCCACGGCTACCACCAGTAACTAAGACTACCTTTGAATTTGTCATAAACTATCCCTGTGTGATTAACTTGAAGTAATACATAACGCCCAATTAAGTAGCCCGAAACGCAACGACCAACTTTACGCACAACACCGTAATCACTAAACTCAACGCATAATAAAAATGCCACGCGTTGAGGGTCTGCTTGAATTGTTTGTTATATTTCAGTTCCATACAGCCACTGAAACACCAAACAACCTTTGAAAATAGTACATAACATCAAAAGCTTAACGTCAGTTGAGCCAGATTTAGATACAAAAAACAATTAATTTTGAAATCGAATCAAGCTTACCCATTGATTCTGATGATAAATATCAGAGAAATAAGCCATTAATGTAAACCAAATCAAAAGAGCTGCTAAATGCGATTAAACAATAATGTTCGTTAGACATTGATAAACTTGATCAAATCAACAGCTATGCTTCACAAGAAATCATCAACCAGCAAAACACTCACATTACCACTTAACTTTAAATTTGTAGTACGTTGAATTTAAGAGAAATATAACGCCGCATTCTTACGAATCCCCCCATAATTTCCATATAAAACAATGAGTAGACGCGCATCGCTCATTCTGATCTAATGAATTTCGCCAAAAACACACCGGATTAAATGGATTTAATAGGGAACCCCTACGATGCGCGATGTTCAAATTCTACAGCAAACACTCGAAAACCAATGCCCT
>NZ_WXWH01000045.1:0-2865 GCF_009904905.1 Vibrio sp. V30_P3S12P165
TTTTGCTCGTTGCGCGTAAGAGGGCATCTGATGCTGCTGCAAATGATGTTTTACGGTATTACGAGAAATGCCTAATTGACGGGCAATGTTACGAATGCTTTGGCCTTGTGCAAAGCGAACATGAATATCCACAAATGTCTCCTTGGTTAACATAAATCACCCGTATAAAAAATAAACGGATGATACCAAGTGGATCAGTTTTCGATGATCGTTAGTGGATCAGTTTTGCATGATCGGTGACAACCTACGGGCACCCCTCCAGAGGAGGGGAATTAACCCCACATTTTTCCACATCGTTAATTTATATTTTCAACATCAACACTCGTCATTGCCGCGCAAATACTCGCTAACTTCACCATTTTCACTGAACCAAATTCCCCTCCCACGGAGGGGTGGCAGGCGAAGCCTGACGGGGTGGTTGGGTTTTTTTAAACTAAGTTCCTAGGCACTAGGTGAGGTCAGATCCTAGGAAAAACAAAAGCTAGAGACTGAGTATGAGTTATTCGTAACGAAACCACCCCGCCCTACGGGCACCCCTCCGGAGGAGGGGAATTAAAACGTAAGCTATTCACGACTACTTTAATTATTATCAGTTTTTAGCCATACCCAAGTATACGGGTGACGCTTGAGCTTATCTTGGAAGTCTTGTTGCGCAGAGATGTTTTTTAGGAGAGGAATGTTATCTACATTCGCTTTTCTTAACTCATTATTTATTACTCGATTAAAAAGGTTTTGGTGCTGGTAGAGAAAAGTCTCTTGTATTAAAGCTGAATCGGTATCCATGAAAGAAATAGAGGCATTGGAAAATGATGATATACCTTCATCGAGATCTCTATCAAACTTCATTATTGGGAGTTCATCATTGAGTGGAGTATACAAAACTTGAATTAAGTCAGTTCCTGAACGTAATTTAGCATCAAGCCATATTCTTTGTATCGTATTAGACGATAGATCTGCACTATTGATGCTTATACATTGCTGAGTTCCCCCTTGGCAATCTATCAATGTTGGCAATTCTGCTTGTGGTAAATTATCTAGAATGTTACTGGCAGTTAGGCTTGCACCATTGTTTTCCGTTCCTTGAGTGACGTGTTGGATCCCCCAGTATATTGGGTTTCCATTGGGAAGCTGTTTTCCTTTTATATTCAGATAATAATTTGTGTCAGCTATACCCTCGTAGTAACTAAACGAGCCGTTTTGAGTCGTCGTCAGTGGCTGCCATAAATAAGCATAAGGTGCATTAAACTGTCGGCCATCGACAAAAATATTTGCTGAATCTAGAGTTAAGTCGTTAGGTATAGTCCAAGGAGCATTTGTTACTTCTTCGGGTAGCTCGGTTAACTCTAATGGAGTAGCAGCGGAACCTCTTTCTGTGAAACTAGTAAATTTAAATCCTCTGAGTTGGTTAAGCTCAGAGCCATCTTTATCCGTTGCATACTGTACTGCTAATAAAGGACGTTGCTGTGAAGGGAATTCAATCTTTTCATTACCATTTTGAGTTAAGTTGTAATGTTCTGTAAAATTATCTAAATTTTGGTAGGCAGTATTAAAGCCAGTGTAGTAATCAAGGGCGCGTTTAGGATTAATATATCCTTCTTGCATCTGAATATTTGGATTCGCACTGCTTGGAGTCAAACAATTATTAGCTGCTGATCCTTTGGCGTAAATATTCAACGATTCTGGTAATAGTGCTTTAGCTAAAGTCGTTACATGGCTAATGCCCGAGCTATTAAATTCGGCAAAGCTGACATAGCCATTGTTAGGTACTTCATTTTGTTTGAAACTAAATGAAGTCGTAGAGAAGTTATCGTATTTTTTATGCACACTACCATCTGGGTTGTGCAAAATGATCTCATAAATGCTATCGGGGCGTGAAGCAAAAGCAATTACATTTTTAGATTGGTCAGAGTTATACCCAAAAATCTGGCAATTTGTTTCATTGTTTTGAACTTTTAAGTCCAAAAAGCTTACATTATAATATTTCACTGTCGGCGCAGGCGTCCCACCACCCGAACCGCTCTCCCCACCGCCACAGCCGAAGAGGGTAAGGGCGATGACGGTTGTTATCATAGATTTTTGCATCATAAGGTCTCTAACAAGTTGACGTTGAAAATTGCGTTACAAATATTATGCAATAAATAGACCAGAACAACCAATGCCGTGGTTTTTAAAATCATCAAATCTAATCGTATTCTATAGCCATAAAAACCATCCCGCCCTACGGGCACCCCTCCGGAGGAGGGGAATTAACCCCGCATTTTTCCATACCGTTAAGTTTATATTTTCAACATCAACACTCGTCATTGCCGCGCAAATACTCGCTAACTTCACCATTTGCACTGAACTAACTTCACCCCTTGCACTGAACCAAATTCCCCTCCCTCGGAGGGGTGGCAGGCGAAGCCTGACGGGGTGGTTGGGTTTTTTTAAACTAAGTTGCTACGCACTAGGTGAGGGCAGTTCCTAGGAAAAACAAAAGCTAGAGTCTGAGTATGAGTTATTAGTAACGAAACCACCCCGCCCTGCGGGCACCCCTCCGGAGGAGGGGAATTAACCCCACGTTTTTCCACACCGTTAAGTTTATATTTTCAACATCAACACTCGTCATTGCCGCGAAAATACTCGCTAACTTCACCATTTGCACTGAACCAACTTCACCATTTGCACTGAACTAAATTCACCCCTTGCACTGAACCAAATTCCCCTCCCTCGGAGGGGTGGCAGGCGAAGCCTGACGGGGTGGTTGTGGTTTTTTAAACTAAGTTCCTAGGCACTAGGTGAGGGCAGATCCTAGGAAAAACAAAAGCTAGAGCCTGAGTATGAGTTATTCGTAACGAAACCACCCCGCCCTACGGGCACCCCTCC
>NZ_WXWH01000033.1:0-2790 GCF_009904905.1 Vibrio sp. V30_P3S12P165
CAGTTACATAACGCCGCATTAAGGGGCAGACAACGCAAACCACTGCGCTCAAATTAACCAACCGTAACCTCAAATGCCACCCAAACCAAAACTGCCAAGCGTTGACTGTCCCTCTTGAATGCTTTGTTATGTAACTTTGCTAACCATTTCAAAGCATTACAAAGAACAGCATTGCCAAATATCGTTTAACTTACATGAAAAGTTAGCAGTAACCCAGTAGAATTTGCGTGGCAACGATGAAACTGCGAGCCCTAGTTCAAAGAAAAAAATGACTGCCACCAAACTTATCGCAAACCCACTGAATCATTAACAACAAACTGAAAATTCGAAGAATAAAGAAGCCGAAAGCTAAATCAAAATGCACGAAACTACCTCAGAGAAAGTCGAAATTGAAATTGAAATTAGAACAATCATAAAAAACATCCACTTTTCAATGTATTGTGGGCTTTTTCTCTACGGTTACATAACGCCGCATTAAGGGGCAGGCAACGCAAACCACTGCGCTCAAATTAACCAGCCGTAACCTCAAATGCTCAACCAAACCAAAACTGCCACACGTTGACTGTCCCTCTTAAATGCCTTGTTAACTGGTCGATCCCAAATGCCAAAGTTACCAATATTTCTAAGCTGCCTATGCGGCAGTGAACGACCTTTTAAGAAATCACCGGAAATATACTCATTTCTAAGCTGCCTATGCGGCAGTGAACGTCACGTTTAACTATCCGCAATATGCTGATTTTTTCTAAGCTGCCTATGCGGCAGTGAACGAGTAACAAGCAGTAAGGACGTTTATGGCTAATTTCTAAGCTGCCTATGCGGCAGTGAACTACATCCATACGAAGCACGGAAAACAGCTCCATTTCTAAGCTGCCTATGCGGCAGTGAACAAGTATCGCCGACCTATCGTCAGCGCTTCACCATTTCTAAGCTGCCTATGCGGCAGTGAACCTCATAGCGTGTTGTCACTTCAGACAAGTAAATTTCTAAGCTGCCTATGCGGCAGTGAACTAAATAGAGAATACGGGGTGGGGACTTTCACCTTTCTAAGCTGCCTATGCGGCAGTGAACATGTACAAAAGCGCGAGAGCGATTAGTGAAAATTTCTAAGCTGCCTATGCGGCAGTGAACGGGAACACATAGCAAAAAAGCAAAATCGGCTATTTCTAAGCTGCCTATGCGGCAGTGAACCTTTGCGTGTTGCTCAAATTGCTGTACATGTCTTTCTAAGCTGCCTATGCGGCAGTGAACTTGCATCTCTATTATTGGGTTTTTTTTCTATATTTCTAAGCTGCCTATGCGGCAGTGAACAATTAAATTCACTTAGAGCATTGCAGGAAAAATTTCTAAGCTGCCTATGCGGCAGTGAACTATGAAACTCTAGCAGTAACTTACTGTTAATAATAGTAATTACATCAAATTTCTCAAAATAACCTTTTATTTTTCACTCGATTTATTATTAATATAAATCAATGACTTAATATTCAACGAAAAAAGATGGGTAATTTTATTGCCAGTTAACGCCCTGTTAAGGTGTGAGCAACGCAATACCGAAGCTCCCGCATACCACCTTAAACACTAAACGCAACGCATAGCAAAAATGCCAAGCGTTGCGAATCACTCTTAAACAGATTGTTAACCCTCTTCTATCATCTCGTGTGCAGCTGAACCCACCCAAAAGAAGACCACGGATGCCAACGAGAAAAGCACGAGCTGTGTCTTCACCAAGAAACTTGAGACACCACCGTCGATAAGAATCAGAGCCAACACAACTAAGCTTGGAACTAGACCTAGTACGAGAATAAATGAGAGCAAGACAACAACCCGTTGCCACTTAGCTTTGGAATGAATAACCGATCCAGAAACTAACTTAACAATGACCTGCCCAAATAGAATTGAGGCAGCAAAACTCCAGTCTGCAGCTTGGAAAAAAGTCGAAAAGTCAGCCTTATATATTTTTATAATCCCTATGACGAGAAAAGGTAAGAAAATAAAAAGGTACTCAGACAGTAAAATCAACAAAGCATTTTGATTAGATTTACTCGTTGTCATACTTTAACTCTTGCTGCAAGTTCAATACATCTACTTTCTTATGCACAAATACCACTTCATATTTAGTATCAATTAGCCTATCAGATTTATCAAAATATGCTGTTGTTACAAGATTACATAGTAAACCATCACCTGGAGCCACAGTTTCTATCCGAGAATGGAATTTATCTAACCACTCCTCGTGAGTGATACGCGCAGAAATCGCAGATTTCTTGCGCAAGAAGTCCCACATTGATTTACCAATAAAGTCTGCTTTTTTAATTACTAGAGTTTCCGTTGTCGTATTCTTTTCAACTCTCTCGATTAGAATTGCTTCTACATCATCTTTTGTAAGGTGAAACTTCTTATTGATTACTTTTGGTTCACCACGAGAATTAAAGTAAACCTGATCAACATCGTTCAACTCAGTAGTTGACTGCGATAATTCCGTGTAACCTTTTAACAACCTGTAGCGATCCAGAGAGAAAACATTAGGAAACTCTTCAACTTCGAACTCCACTGTCACCGATCATGCAAAACTGATCCACTAACGATCATCGAAAACTGATCCACTTGGTATCATCCGTTTATTTTTTATACGGGTGATTTATGTTAACCAAGGAGACATTTGTGGATATTCATGTTCGCTTTGCACAAGGCCAAAGCATTCGTAACATTGCCCGTCAATTAGGCATTTCTCGTAATACCGTAAAACATCATTTGCAGCAGCATCAGATGCCCTCTTACGCGCAACGAGCAAAA
>NZ_WXWH01000009.1:0-2766 GCF_009904905.1 Vibrio sp. V30_P3S12P165
ACTTACGGCAGGAAAACCGAAAAAAGTTGCCATTGTTGCCTGCATGAGAAAGATGGTTGTTATCTTAAATTCAATGCTAAGAGATGGTGTTATGTGGGATACAGATAGCCTCAAAAATTAACTATTGACGCCATAGTCTCTTGTTATGTGCAAATTTCACACAACTTATTGATTTGATTAACTCTTACAACTGAATCATTGGGCTCAAACTTCGGATTAAACCAAACGGCACTTACTCCGGCATTAATCGCGGGCAGAATGTCATTATCGAGGGAATCACCAACCATAATGAGAGAATCATGACTTACACCAAGATCTTGAGCTATTTTATGAAAAAACTCAGGGGAGCCTTTACCTAAACCTAAATTAGCTTTACAAAAATAACCAGCGAGAAACTGAGCTAAACCAACGCGTTCAAATGCTAATTTGATATCGTTTTCAGATGAGTCGGCTGCATTAGTAGCAACGTAAATAAGATGTTCTCTTGATAGATTTTCTAAAATCTCATGAGCACCATTAACGGCCTGAACCTCATCCCAATCACACATTTTTCCTTTTTGATCAGGAAAATCAACCATTAATGTATCGCCCCAATCAAATAAGTATATTTTGTTCAAATATGCCTCCTTGCACATAACGCCCAATTAAGTTGTGAGCAACGCTGCCACCTTACTCAAACACTTCACCGTAATCACTAAACAAATTGAAACCGAAAGCGCCGAGCGTTGCGAATCAGCTTGAATTGTTTGTTATGTTTTACCACAAATGACTGATTTATTTGGCAAAGAACTGCATTCTTAACCGGATTTTCTGAGCCTAATCACACGACAAAACTCACTTGGCCGCCAGATGCACGGAACATAAAACGCGTAAGTCCACTTCCCTGCCCAATGAGGCAACCCGATAAACGCTCAACAAGCGCCCTCTCTTTCCAACCAAAGCGCAGAACAATGGCAAATTGCCGAGGCAACTGCCAAGCCGACATGCCAATTGGCAAATACACTCAAAGCGCCTTAAAGCCAGTGAAACTTAAAAACAGCCGCCACGACCCGAAAATGAAGCAACCCACGAACATTAGTATGTTTTACGGACTGAGTGATTCATGAACTTGGGCCGACAATGCCGATTTGCTGAAGTAACTCAAACTAACTGCCAAAGAGACAAAGAACATAGATCGAAGAAACTTTAAGCCACTGAAATACAAGTAAACATAACGCCCGCTTAAGGGGCTGACAACGCATGCCAACCAAACTCAAACAAAACAACCGTAACCTCAAATATACTTATTTGAATCTAAAATGCCTAGCGTTGGCTGTCCTCCTTAAAGCGTTTGTTATGATGACTTGATAACCGATCCAACGCTGACTGTATTGATTTCAACCTAAAAAATGAAAAACCAATCAAAACAATTAAAATAAGAATAAAAGTCATCGAATAATTATAATCACCTCGATCTATTCCTGTTGCTATGATGAGAAGTGTAATTAGAATATACAAACTTATTAATGCTCTATACCCTTTCCGAGCGCCAGTTAGCTCTGCTATAACAGCGCTAGAGCTAATGATATTATCTTGCAAAATTTCGATACTCTGCTGATTATGTTTTTCAATCTTATCAATATGTTCATGACATAGCGCTGAGCAGACAAAGCCCTCACCTGATAAAATTGCACATTTTTCACACAAGAATACACCGCAATTTTTACATATACAGATCGCTGGTTCTTGAAAATGCCGAAAGCAGCCCATTTAAAAACCTCATAAGGTAAATTTAAAGTCATCATAACGCCCGCTTAAGGGGCTGACAACGCTACTACCAAGTTTCCGCATAACACCGTAACCACCGAAATCAACGCACAATAAAAATGCCACGCGTTGGAAGTCCCTCTTGAAGCGTTTGTTATGTGAAATTTCAACGACTTAAAGCTGAACTCCTAATAACTTTAAGGCTTGCTCACATTGGAAAGCACTTTCAAATTGAATTCCTTTTATACCAACCGACTCTGCACCTTGAACATTGTATAGCATGTCATCGATGAATATTGTTTCTGCGGCATTGAGATCATATTGAGAAAGTAGTGATAGGTAGATTTCACGCTGAGGTTTCAATAAGCCGACTTCGGCAGAAACGATTGCTCCATCGAACAAACCCCAAAATGTGTAAGCTGTTTTCAAATGAAAGACTATTTCATGTACGTTATCGGTCAACGCTAGGACATTATAGCCAGCAGATTTACAGCGTTTAATAAGATCAACTGAGCCAAAAATGAGAATTTGTGTTTGTTTAACATAATAGAACAGACGCTCACATTCTAGATCAGTTAATCCTAAAGTTTCTTTATATTGAGCTTTAGCTTCATTTTCAGTCAACTGGCCTTTATTCAAACTTAACCATGTTTCAGACTGAAATATTGACTTCGCTTTATCTTCGGCAGAGCAGCTTTCACCGAAAGTCAGCCTAATAATCTCCAACGGAGCCCAACGAACTACAACATTACCAGGGCAAGATCATGAACGTTTTTTGCGCAATGCGAGGTTAAGTTTGACCTGACGTGCGGGCTGTGATCTTATGCTCCTTTTTTAAGGTGTTGCCATGAATATTAATACCATCAAAGAGCACTTCAGCATCATCCGTGACGAACGGCAAAGCGCAAAAGTTGACTACCCTCTGTTTGATATTTTGTTTGGTTCAATCTGCGCCGTGATAGCCGGTGGTCAAGGCTGGACCGACATTCGTGAATATGTTCTTGGTCACCATGAGTGGTT
>NZ_WXWH01000080.1:0-2727 GCF_009904905.1 Vibrio sp. V30_P3S12P165
AATTGATATTATCTTAGTCTGATTGATTTTATTTTTAAAGTTTTTTTAAATTTTCTTGGAAACTGATAGTTATACTTTTTTATCTTTAACGCAGCTCTTTCTTATGCTTCTGGTGGAAATAATTGGAAAGGCTACTCAATTAGCTTATAGCGTTGAAAATGCTCTAAAGCCGCTGGCTTGGTTCGGTTTGGTTTCGCTCGTAAACCGTCGGTATATAGTTATATATGTTTCATTCTTAAGCAGTATATGTTTCATTCTTAAGCAGTATTCACAACCTATAAATTATTACCAAGATACCTAACCTATGAGGTAGTAAATCGAATAGGTATAAGAATGAATACAAAGAAAAGGATACGAGAGCCGAAGGTTTATCAGGGTAGGTACTTTCACGATATAAAGCTGAATAAAAAAAGAGAATATTATTAACCTTATTTGACAAGGTCAAAAGAACTTCTTGATTATGTTACAAGTGAACATAACAGGGTTCTTTCTTTTAGTCTTATTTTACGGTTTCCTGAAGGATTTAAGCAGGATAGAGATGTATCATATATATCAAGGTTTATAAGGATATTTCAGAAGAAGGTTGATGTTACTTTAAAAGAGAGAATAAAGAGAAAGGCCAGGGTTCATCATATCAAGAAGGGAAATAAGGTTTTCAATATATGGTGTAGAGAAAGGGATAGTAGTAATAATGACCACTATCATATGTTTATTCTACTGAGTTATGAAAACTTCCGAACTCTAGGTCACTACTCTACCAGTCTTGAGCCAGAAAAAAGCTTAGCAATCTTGTTACAAGAAGCATGGTCTGACGCTTTAGGAATTTCATACTGTGATATGAAAGGCTTAGTTCAGTTTCCCCCTAAGAATAATTACTTCAGAGTTGTACAAAATAGGCCTGACACCAAGAGTAACTATGACGACTTACTTTCCCGAATGTGTTATTTAGCCAAAAAAGAGACGAAGAATTTCGGAGAAGGGATACGCTCATTTGGGTGTAGCAGGATCAGGAGGGGCTAGGGCCTTAAACTCTTATCAGGTGCCAGCAACGTAGTTTTGAGGGTAGAGCTACGGTGTGGTTTGAATCTGATGTCACTGAGTGGATGAATACTCGATTAATAGAGCTCATTTAACATTAGTTGGTTTTGAATTGATATGTAATGAGGCTAGCGAGAACTAGCCTTTTCTGTGATGAAAGAGCAATGATAATGGAGCTCAGTAATCAGACCTAGATGGTTGAGAAAGATGACCTGCATATCCTTTATGACGATGCCTTAAATCCCATACGCGCCAATGACTCGCTTGAATGTGCGTACGAGCGTCACGTTTAAGCTGAGTCAATGTGAAGGAGTTTGAGAAGATGTCACCACTTAGACAGTAGCTACAGAACTGATGGCAGTTTTCATTTAACAGGGAATAGTTTGTCTGTATGCCAAGCATGGCTTCTGCAATTTGAGCGGTAAACTCATTGCCAATGGCTCTACCTTGCGCATTGCAACTCACGTAAATGGAAAGGGCTGTGGTATCTGCCAGGAATTTATGAATTGATACGGCCTCGATAAGACCTTTGCCATTACGGTGGATGATACGTCCATCTCCCACGTAGACACCTGAATGTTCAGCATATCCAAATGCGAGATCGCAATACACAATGCTACCTCTTACTGGGCTATTCGTTTTCCAGAATAAATTTTGGATTAAGCTTTTCGATAAGCTGCCAACTAGAAAGTTTCCTATCGCGTTATATGGGTTCATGTTATTTGCTCTCAAATGTAATAATGGCGAAACTCAAAAGGCTCTGAGCCTAATGTTTATAAGGGATTGGCGGTCCCGCCCCCTCACGAAATGACTAGGCTTAAAGCTCAAGAGAAACAAAGTCTTTATCGACTTCATCTTGAGTGATACCGATATAGCGAAGCGTGACGCCCTCAGATGTGTGACGAAGCATTTTCATGACACGGCCTATATCTTTTGTGGATTGGTAAAGAAAGTAGCCTCGCGTCTTTCTCATCGAATGAGTACCTAAAGCGATATTTAGCTCTTGGCCTACTTGTTGAAATGCCATGGACACAGCACGTCGCGTAATTGGCTGCGGTGGTTTGTTTTTCAACTGTTGGCATCGGTGAGATTGAAACAAGTAGATATGGTCGGGATGTTGCTCCCTTAATCTAGCAATATGCTGCTGCGCTTTGGTATTGAGCTGAATGTTTGCCAGCTTGCCAGTTTTACTTTCACGAATAATAAGTCGGTCACCATGAATGTCTTCAAAGCGGATCGATAGCAAATCAGAAATCCTCAGTGCCAGGTTTAAGCCGATATGCCATACATCGGCCATTTGTGGATGACAACGAATACTTGTCAACGATCACCGAAAACTGATCCACTTTTAGCTTAAAAACGATCAATCAAAATTGATCCACCCTTTTACTCAGGTATTGCTCCTGAGCGTCGTTTATCTTTCAATCGATAACTATCACCACTTAACTGCAAAACATGCGAGTGGTGAAGCAGTCGATCTAACATCGCTGCCGTTAATGTCGCATCATCGGCAAATGCGCTAGGCCATTGGCCAAACGATAAATTGCTGGTCAAAATAATACTGCCATACTCATAGCGCTTAGCGATCACATTAAAAAATAGGTTGGCTTCTTCTCGCCCAAACGGCAGGTAACCGATTTCATCAATGATCAATAACCTTGGAGCCATCACAGAGCGAGAGAGGTATTG
>NZ_WXWH01000065.1:0-2636 GCF_009904905.1 Vibrio sp. V30_P3S12P165
ATCAATATATAAATTTTAATGGGAAAACTTAGTCTGATTTAGAAGTTTTCCTGTTCTAATTCATTGATATTATGAGTTTATTTTTCTTTTTGGTGGCGATTGAAAGTTGAACGATGCTTTTGTGTTTTTGTCGGGTTTTGCTCTGATAAATTGTGTACGCAAAAGGTTCGTTTTTTGCTGAAAGGTCTCTTTCTTTGGCGTTGCTTGCTCATTGATTCCACAGGCTATTTCGCTTCAGCATGTTTGGGATCTCATCGGTTTCTTGCTTGCTGACAGTGTTTGGTTAGCGCAAGTTTATCGATGATTGTGCGCTTTTTTCCGGCTTTGCTCTGATAAATTGTGTTCGTAAAAGGTTCAATTGTCGCTGAAAGGTCTATTTCTTTGGTGTTGTTTGCTCGTTGATTCCGCAGGCCAATTCGCTTCAACTTATTTGGGATCTTATCGGCAACAATACTTGCTGAAAGTAGGCAAGTTTATCATTTTGAGTTAAAGTGGGTTTAACCAATGAATGTTGAAAAAGTTCAATTTAATCAATAAGTAATAAAGCATAACAAACGCTTAAAGAGGGACTTCCAACGCGCGGCATTTTCATTATGCGTTGATTTTGGTGGTTACAGTGTTATGCGGAAACTTGGTAGTAGCGTTGTCAGCCCCTTAAGCGGGCGTTATGTGATTAGGCGTAAATTGAAAACGGCCCTAATCGAATGGGCCGAATATTAACTGAAAGTGTTTAGTGTTCAGGAGTTTCAAGTAATTTGATTACGCTTTCTACGGCATTACTCATTGCCTGTTTATTTTCAAGTTTACCTGAACCAGCTGGTCCAAGCGCCTGAGAATACAAAGTAAGTTGTTTTTCAAAAGGTAAGCCTAAGTGATCATAAAGATTTTGTCGGATTTGGGCATGTTGTTCAGGATCTTTGCTAGCAAGTTTAATAAGGGTTTCATAAATAAGCGCTTTCATGAGCTATCCATTTTATAATAGTTAACGGGGCGCATATGATTGTAATCGGTAATAGAATGTAATTCTGAAGCAACAATCACATAACAAAGCGTTAAAGAGGGATTCGCAACGCGTAGCATTTTCGTTATGCGTAGATTTTACTAGTTTTTAGTGCAATGCGGTTAGTTGGTAGTCGCGTTGCTCACCCCTTAACGCGGCGTTAGCTGCTTACAAGTTCGCATGTTCCATTAGCTGTACAAGTTGGTTTTTTAGTCATATACTTGTCTCATTAAACGTACATGTGGAGGTTTTATGAGAATTGTATCTTTTACCGAAGCTAGAAATAGCTTGAAGAGCGTTTTGGATGCTGTTGTTAATGACGCAGATACAACCGTGATCACGCGTCGTGATTCTGAAGATGCGGTTGTTATGTCACTAGATTATTACAATAGCTTAATGGAAACGGTTCATTTGCTTCGTTCTCCGGCAAATGCTGAGCACTTACATCGTTCAATTGCTCAGTTTAAAGCGGGTAAGGTGAGCCAAAGAGATTTAATCGATGAGTAGTCGTTTATTATCTTGGACTGATGAATCTTGGAATGATTATGTTTATTGGCAGACGCAAGACAAGAAAACACTTAAACGTATAAATAAACTTATCACGGATGTTAAGCGTTCTCCTTTCGAGGGCATAGGTAAACCTGAGCCACTAAAAGAAAATTTATCTGGTTTCTGGTCGCGACGAATAGATGATACGAATAGGTTAGTTTATGCGGTTGATGATAGTGCAATCACGATCATTTCTTGTCGCTATCACTATTAATTTAGGCTTTATCGTCAGGCAGCTAACAAACAATTCAAGCAGACCCTCAACGCGTGGCATTTTTATTATGCGTTGAGTTTAGTGATTACGGTGTTGTGCGAAAAGTTGGTAGTCGCGTTTCGGGCTACTTAATTGGGCGTTATGCTTTTAAGAGGAAAATATGAACGAAAGAAGTACTGGTGAACTAATTTTAACCTTAAATGAGGATTTTGAGCGCTGTTATACCAACGTCTTAAAAGATATTGATGAAGGTGAAAAGCAAGAAGATGGTTCCACTATCGCTGATCACGAGTTTAACGCTCGCCAACTTGTTAGGGCTGGCTTCGCATACATCGAAGGAGTTAGCTTTTCTCTAAAAGTTGCTGCAATTGATGATGCAATTGAAAATGGTATTGAACTATCTCAAGCTGAAATCGACTTTGCGTTTGAAGTTTCTCACCAGTTAAACGAAAAGGGTAATATTGTTGAAGTTAGTGCGCACATCAACTTAACGAGAAATATCAAATTTGCGTTTAATTTATATTCTAAAGCTCATCGGCTAGACAAGTCATTTGATGCGGGGCTTACTTGGTGGAGTGACTTGAGGAAGGCAATCAAAGTTCGAGACAGACTGATGCATCCTCGCAGCCCAGAAGATCTCGATATAGAACCAAGTGAAGTAATCACAGTTGTTTCTGCTGTGAGAGGCTTCGAATCTTTGCTAGCCGAATATATTGGGGTCAAAGCATAACAAGAGACTATGGCGTCAATAGTTAATTTTTGAGGCTATCTGTATCCCACATAACACCATCTCTTAGCATTGAATTTAAGATAACAACCATCTTTCTCATGCAGGCAACAATGGCAACTTTTTTCGGTTTTCCTGCCGTAAGT
>NZ_WXWH01000064.1:0-2608 GCF_009904905.1 Vibrio sp. V30_P3S12P165
AGTATAGTCATGGTTGAAAATTACCGAGCCGCAAAAGGCAAAGCACCAGTGTTGGAGTACCGCTACTACATAAGTTCAGCTGACCTGACTCCGGAGCAAGCTGGAAATGCTATTCGAGCCCACTGGGGCATTGAGTCAATGCATTGGATTTTAGATGTGAGCATGCGGGAAGATGCTTGTCAGATTTACCGAGAAAACGCAGCTGAAAACTTGGCAGGGTTAAGACACATGGCGCTTAACATGCTAAGAGCTGAGCCAACCAAAATTAGTGTGCCAATGAAGCAGAAGCGTTGCATGATGAACCCCGGCTTCTTGGAGCAAGTCTTGTTAGCTGGATTTAAGTTGGCGGCTAAATTCTAACCATTCATGCGGACGCCCTGACAACATTACCGATATCAAAAACTATATTTTTAATATTAACAGAGCTCACATTTTACTCCTTTCACATAACGCTGCGTTAAGTAGTGAGCAACATTGCCACCCAACCTAAACCATTGTGCCGTAAACACTAAATTCAAAGCAAACTGAAAATGCCGAGCGTTGCGAATCTGCCTTAAACGCTTTGTTAGTTGCCATTCTAAACCTCTGATTTCCAGTTTGTTTTCACTTTGCCAACGCCGTTTTTCAGCACGTTGAAAGACTCAATTCAGGCGCAGTTTCAAAGCGCCTGTCACTGAAACCACTTGGAACTAGCAACGCCGTAGAAAACCGGCCAAAAACACCAACAAGACCTTTGGGAAAGATAATGTCACAAAGCTGACTTTCAACAAGTGAATGAGCGTCTGAAACGGCAAAACAAAACCACAACATTCAAAATCGAACACAACTTCAGCAAACCACATCCAGACAAAATCGAGCAAAACTGAAAATTTCATTAGCCCTAAATTTTCTGACTTAGCTTCGTTTATACCGCTGGCAACTAACGCCGCATTAAGGGGCAAGCAACGCTAACAACTGCACTCAAACTAGCCAGCCGTAACCTCAAATGATCACATAAACCAAAAGTGCCACGCGTTGATTGTCCCTCTTAAATGCTTTGTTAGGCTATTGATTCTACTGTTCTTTCACGTATGTACCATTGAAGGAAACATTTAACCCACCACATCCATTATCGTTGCTGACTACGAGTATATTCTGGTTTAATAAAATTTTAAGAGTACAACCGTCGACATCATAATTTATTTGATTTCCATTAAAGGTTACGACACCATCGATTTCTCCAATATTTATAAAGCCAGAGGAAGAATCACCAACCCAAACCGATGTCCCTGAGAGTTTGTATTCGCTCGAATCCACCCTAGTTAAATCAATAAAGGCAGCGTTAGTATCTAATTGACCATTATAATATCGCTCATAATGTCCCTGCAAACTAGGAACATTTGCTGCATATACAAACAAAGAAACAAACAGCATGGTTAGACAAACAAAAACCGTTTTCAAGTTCAAATCTCCTGAGTAGCCTAACGCCCGCTTAAGGGGCTGACAACGCTACTACCAAGTTTCCGCATAACACCGTAACCACCGAAATCAACGCACAATAAAAATGCCACGCGTTGGAAGTCCCTCTTGAAGCGTTTGTTATACATTTTTTTCAATGTAGTCATAAATCGCTTTCCTCCACTCTACGAGATAAGGGAGGCAATTTACTAATAGCACACTGTTTTTGCAGCATAAATCAGCGAGCAAATCAGACAATGGATAATGAGCAGAATCTCTAGTATGTAAGACTTCATCGATCGTCTTCTGCGAATTTGGTTTTAACTCTTGAAGCCACATATGCCACTCAGGTGCATGTTTCCAATAATTCGCAGCCGAATGAATCAATCTTGCTACCGCTACACCATTATTACTTTTGGGTCCTAAATCTCTAGCCAGACCAGGATCTATTTCTATATCTTGAAGTACGTCAAACAGATATCTTTGCATAACGCAGAAACCCACTCCAATTAAATATTCCCCATGTTCACAATAACTCTCAACTTCCCATATACTCGAGTTTTCAATTGCTGTATGGATAGGAATCAATGAATTATCCAGCGACTCTAAGACACCTATTAAATATCCGACCCCAAAGTCATGTAACTCACCACCACCTTGGATATTTGATCTAATGATCACAGATGTACTCCCAAAATGTATAACGCCGCATTAAGGGGCAGGCAACGCAAACAACTGCGCTCAAATTAACCAACCGTAACCTTAAATGCTCAACCAAACCAAAACTGCCAAGCGTTGACTGTCCCTCTTTAATGCTTTGTTATGTAACTTTGCTAACCATTTCAAAGCATTACAAAGAAAAACATTGCCAAATATCGTTTAACTTACATGAAAAGTTAGCAGTAACCCAGTAGAATTTGCGTGGCAACGACGAAACTGCGAGCCCTAGTTCAAAGAAAAAAATGACTACCACTAAACTTATCGCAAACCCACTTTACCATTAAGAAAAAACGGAAAACTCGAAGAACAAAGAAGCCGAAAGCTAAATCAACATGCACAAAACCCACTCAGAGAAAATCGACATTGAAATTAGATCAATCATAAAAAACATCTACTTTTCAATGCATTGTGGTCTTTTTTCTTTACGGTTACATAACGCCGCATTAAGGGG
>NZ_WXWH01000075.1:0-2380 GCF_009904905.1 Vibrio sp. V30_P3S12P165
CATGAATATTAGATATCAATCCAGAATCTGATGAAGTTGTAGAAAACTCGGATTTTGAAGCTTGCGCATTACCGAAAATGAAGTTCAATGCACTATTTGGTATTGAATAGCTGCTTAATAAGGTAGAAAAAGACCCATCAATTGTTGCATTTACTTCACCGTCATTAGCACCAAATAAAACAAGCACACGGTCAAAACCCTTGCCTATTTCAGGAAAAAAACCAACCACACTATTATAGCTTGTAATAACTACAGTAGAGAATACAACAGATAAAACAAAAACATTAATCTTAACTCTCAATCCACTTTTAAAAACCACAAAATAGGAAAAACCAATTATAAATGAAGCAAGACCAGAGAGACCTGAAATAGGAAACAAAGGTATAAAGAGAAACGGTATGATAAGAAAAGCAAACATTTTATATTTAGAATATAAAAAGAAAAAATAAGTAGAAATCAAGCCAAGAAAGTTTCCACCCGGCACATAACCATTCAATAAGCCATTAACACGAAAAGCATGATAATTATCTGTAAAAGGCAAGTGCTCTATAAACCAAAATCTAACTCCAGGAAAAAAAAGTTGAATATACATTAATATCGGATGAATCAACAAGACTGAACCTAGAATAATAATAACTTTTGACGGTAAATAATTTTTATTTATAATCCATGCGGACATAACATATATAGATACAGATGACATTAGAAATCTGATATCTCGCATCAAAAAGTGAGACTCATAATTTAACTGAGAGTTTATGAACTGAACAGAAAGCCTATAGCAAATGAAAATAAAGTAAATAATAAGAAAATTAAAAAAAACAACATTAAACTTCATCTTCGTTAAAATAACATAAAAAATAGACCATAAGAACAAAATAGGAGTAAGGTCAAAAAATCCGATTTTAACTCTAAAAACAAAAATAAAAAATACAAAAAAAAGAAAAATAGCATTTACACTATTCATATCAGAGTAACACTTACTATCTATATTTTTCTGGTAGTTAAATGTTTTCATAATTGACCTAGTTTTTAATGGCAGCTAAGTATTTGTTAATAGCACTCGAAAGAAAATAGTCATTTTTCGAAATTTCATTTAAGTTTTTATAAACGAAACTCAGCATTAATTTCCTACATACTCTCTGCAAATCATCGATTGATAGATACTCAACCAAATACCCATTTACTCCCTCTTGAATAATTTCCCTTGGGCCACTTGGGCAGTCAAATGCAACTACTGGGGTTCCTAAGGTGATCGATTCTATCAATACGTTTGGGAAGCCTTCATATAGTGAAGTGAGCAAGGTGGCTTTAGCATGAAGATAATAAGGGATCATATCCGCTTGAAAACCTTCAAAATCAACCCTATCGGCAACACCCAAATCCTGTGAGCATTGCTTTAGTGATTGCTCTAGGCTGCCTTGGCCGACTATTTTTAGCCGTAGGTTAGGAAATTCATTGGCAACACCGGCAAAGCCCTCGATGGCGTAGTGAAAGGCTTTTTGCTTTTCTAACCTTCCGACACAAAGCAAATAATCTTGTTTTTCTATTTGGGATAAATCGTGCGCTTTTGCGTAATCCTCAACATGTTTTGCGACTGGATTATAAATCACGCTCGTTTTATCCGCCAAATTTGGAAATACCGCAATTAAGTCATCGCGCATCGCTTGACATTGGTTAATAATATGATCGCATTTACCATAAAAATGATTAATCAAAGGTGTAACAATATAACGCCGCCAGCTTCCTTGTGACTGAGTTGTATTTTTTGAAAAGGTATTAATATTTCTAGCCATAATTTTGGTTTTAAATCGAAATAAACTACGCAACATAACCGTTAACACAGCTAACTCGTAATTAAACACCAGCATTTTTTCTGGCTTATGCTGACGAATATATCGTAATAATGGCAACGGTGCATGGCGGGCATGATTAACACCCAGCACAACTAAGTTTACTTTTTGGCTAACACGCTCTAAGTAAGCTGCATTATTGGTGTGTAAAACAAGTAAATCAACTTGCCAGCCATTATCAGCCAAACCATTAGCGACGTTAACACAAACACCCTCAGCACCACCGCCAGCAAGAGAACTGATAAGTAGGGTTATTTTTTTATTTTTAGAATACATTAATTTATACTTCTTTTATTTCGTTGGATCGCCTTGCCATAGGTTACCCATCCAGAGATCAAACATTTTGTGCATAAAAATAGCGCCACCGCTTGTTTTAGCAAAGGTCAACTCACCAAAATAAATATTTCCAGAAACATTATAAAAATCAACTCGAACATGAGTAAATTCATCTGCTAATTGTTTTGCTTTCTCTAACATTAATTCATAGTTGATAGGTCTTTTTATTTTAGTAACAATATTAGGATATT
>NZ_WXWH01000016.1:0-2095 GCF_009904905.1 Vibrio sp. V30_P3S12P165
GCATTAGATTGTTACTGAGTTATCGACAAAACTTATAAGCGATCTTCTTAATAAAAAGAGGAGAGGAACGTAATATAAATTTAATCATGACGTTTTTAATAAATGCAAAATAAGAAAGAAAGCCGATTTCCTTTTGAAACTGCAATAACTGATATTCATGTTTGAAATATTCTAACCCTCGCCTTGCCATCATTTCATCTCCTGTTCGCATTTTTAGTAGCACACAGGGTAAGTTTGACAGTTGAGCGCCATTGATGATTAGTAAGCTCCATAAAGCGTAATCTTGTGCTTTTCGTAAAGGAGGATACCCGCCAACTTCAACCACTGCAGCTTTTCTAAACATAGCGGCTGGGTGGTTCAACGGGCTGCGAGACTTGGCAAACTTTACAATGTCATTATGCTCTTGTGGTAATTTTCGGCACCCTAACTGTTCTGTAAATGCAGAATCCCATTCTTCAATGACACCACTACAAGCGATGACATTGGGATTCTGCTGCATAAACTTGACTTGTTTAGCAAAACGTTCCGGCATAGCGATATCGTCTGTATCCATTCGGGCGACCAATTCATATCGACAATGTACTAACCCTGCGTTAAGTGCTGCGCCTAATCCAACATTCTTTGGTAGTGAAACAACCGTTAAAGTTTCTTGGAGATCGGTTTGATAACGTTCTAATACCTGTTCGAGCTGTTCTGGTAAAGGACCATCTTTTACAATCACTACCTGTGATGGCTTGAGCGTTTGATTATGATAAATACTTTCTATTGCCTGTTGTAAAAACTGTGGATTTTCTGCTTTATAAACAGACATTAATACCGAACAAGTCATTTATCACCTATCAAATCATTATAAGTATTCTGATATTTCTGTGACATTTTCACAGCGCTTAATTCTGATTTAATTAAATCTAAAGCTGCTTGTCTATGAATCGAATAATCTGATTCAACCAACTCTTTAAAAGACTCTAAAAAACTATGTTCTTCGCCCAACTTAAAGAGGAAGCCTATCTCGGGGGACATATTATAGATTTCCTTGTGCGGCTCAATGTCAGATAGCAGTACAGGTAACCCAC
The DNA here is from genome assembly GCF_009904905.1 of Vibrio sp. V30_P3S12P165. Taxonomy (NCBI): domain Bacteria; kingdom Pseudomonadati; phylum Pseudomonadota; class Gammaproteobacteria; order Vibrionales; family Vibrionaceae; genus Vibrio; species Vibrio sp. V30_P3S12P165. The sequence continues at coordinate 1,074 of NZ_WXWH01000016.1, forward strand.
AAGCCATTGCCTCAATCGTTGCCATAGGCAAACCCTCTGACTTAGACGCAGAAACAAAAAAGTTTGAACCCTGTAAATAATCGACCACATTAGAGACACGACCGAGTAAATGAATATTTTCAATACCCTGTTTACGTTGTTGGCAATATTCAAATAACTGACCAGAACCGAGAAAAACTAAATGATGTTCAGGAAAAGAATCCTTTATAGACAACCACCTATTTATTAGGAATAGAGGATCTTTAAGTTCTGATAAGTGCCCTGTCGCAATCCAAATAACTGCATTTTGGTTTAAATTTAGTTTCTCTCTCAGCCAAGAAAACTTATGAAGATTAACGTCAAAAAGCTTATCATCAACACCATTTTGAATAGCTGAGACATTGGTCAGATTAAAATTAGTAATCAAATTATTTGAAACCGAAACCGAACAACCGATTAACTTATCTATCTTCTGCATAGCCGAAATATGATATTTTATCATAAACCTGCTTTTAAAGGAGCCATACGTCATCAAGTAATCGAGCTGCGGATAATTATGGATGGTAGCTATATGCGGGGTGTTTTTTTTAATTTCTGAAACTATACCGTCAGCACGGATACCTTGAGTATGAATAAGATTAGGCTGTAATTTAGCAATTAATGATTTCAACTTTGCTTGTGCGAAGAATAAACCTCCCAAACGAGATAAATTCAGAGAGTACACCTCGACACCTAGAGATTGATAATCGAACCAGCGTGAATCTTCAGGTTCAGGAGAAAGTGTGACAACAATAGGATTAAAAGTTTCACGATCCAAATTTGAAACAACATTAAAAAGCTGATTGGTTGGCCCACTACGCTTAAGCGTACTCACTACGTACAATATATTAATCATTTTACAACCTAAAAGAACATCTATGTCCCTTCGAAAGAAGGGACATAGAAAAAATAAGAACTATCAAGTCAAATACTATTCTAGAAAAAATCAAGTCAACTTTTAAAAAAATAACCAAACAACAAAAAATAAGTATAGATATCAAATC
>NZ_WXWH01000005.1:0-127225 GCF_009904905.1 Vibrio sp. V30_P3S12P165
TTTTTATCCCCTATAATTACAAAAATACACAAACATATATTTCACAAAACATAAAACCCTTTATTATACACCCAAGCTCACTCCATTAAGACGACATTCAGTTTGAATGCCAACCAATCGGATATATAACATGAATGTATTGGCCTATTTTTTTGATCGCCGATACAGGATGAATGACCGATGTTGTTCACATCATTGATCATCGAACAATGGAAAACATGAGCTCATCGCACAGTGGTGTGCATTGACTTTATCGATGTTATTTTTGCGAGAGTGGTATGTTGGAAAATATCGGAATTGTGAACCTTTGGGCCTATTTGGTTGGTGTCTTTCTCATTGTGATCGTCCCCGGCCCTAACTCTATTTTTGTCTTAACGGCCAGTGCAAAACATGGAGTAAAAGGTGGCTATAAAGCGGCGCTTGGCGTATTTAGTGGCGATGCTTTATTGATTTTCCTCGCTTTTTTAGGTGTTGCAACACTGGTTAAAAACTCGCCCATTCTCTTTCATGTGATTCAATACATGGGGGCTGGGTATCTTTTCTATTTGGGTGCCAAAACCATCATCCGTAGTTTTCGTCAATGTGATCAAGCGACAGCACAAAATCAAGTTGGGAAAAAGAATCAAGGTATTTATCTAAAAGCTTTAGGGCTGAGTGTATTGAATCCGAAAATGATTATTTTCTATGTTTCTTTCTTTATTCAGTTCATCGATTTTAATGCTGAAAGTACTGGGCTCTCTTTTTTGGTTTTGGGTTCAATACTCGAGCTGTGCAGCATGCTCTATCTTTCCCTGTTGATTTTTGCGGGGTTTGGTATCACCAATAGAGTGAAACAAAATCAAAAACTAGCGAAATTGTCCAATACCTTCATTGGCTCGCTGTTTGTGCTCTTTGCTTTAAGATTGGCGCTCACCGCTTAATGTTTGCTGATGAAAGGCAATACAAACCTTTCATCACGATGCAAAGTGACCAATATTAACCACGTTTAGCATGACGTCATCATCACTGTTTGTGAGGGCGTGATGCTATTTGCCAACTCGTTTAAAAAACACTCAGCTAGGGTTGCCAAGCCATAATAAAAATCCCCCGCTGAGCAAGCTGATTTTAACTGCTGTAAATATTGCTCAGCCCACGGCAACAAATGATCAACGAATAACACTAACGCCGCATTCTCTTGATCTTGTTCAATAAAATGTGCCAACGCTAATAACATCAACCCAAAATGATCTTCTGGTTCATGGCTCGTCAATTGCACTTCTATACCGTTTTGGTGCAAAAAGCGACGATACGCTAATGTGCTCTCGCCCATGACGATGTGCTCGGGATCTAAATAGACCGAGCCCCACGGCGGCGCTGGCATATCACCGACCCCTTCAAATAAGAGGCTAAATTGATCTGAATCTGGTGCGGGTAATGCTTGGCACAAGGCGTTAATCTCTTCCGGCTTTTGCCAAGAAAAATAAGCCGCTAGATTGGGTAGATCTTGTTGGGCATATTGAGCCGGTTCACTATGAGGTGGATAATAAAATAAGCTACCTAAAACACGAGGGACCACAGCTAGCATAAGTTTTCCTTATTCACTAAAAATAACCAGCCTACCGCTTGTTCACATTCACGACGAAGCAGTAGACTGATTTTCGATTAACTCACTCTGCCGATAACCGGTATATCTAAACAACTTAGCGTTGCCGATACCAAGGAAATATTAGGGTCTGTTGACCCTCGGTTAATCGACCGTGACGATCACATGGTTATCCACCATAAATTATAAAACGTGATGCGTTCAGCAAGCTCACCGAGCAACACCAGCACTGCGCCACTGAGCAATAGCGGCGTCACTTGCTGTTTTTTTAGCCCACCAAGCCCAGCGAAGATAAGCGCAATCACCACCCCAGCAAGATAAATATACCAAAATATCATTTGCCCTTGCACAAGGTGAGGAACCGTTTCATTGAGAAATGTCATATAACCAGAGCGGGTCACTAAGGAAAGGAGCGCCCCAACCATCACCACAATGCTGCCTAACCGATAAACCCCGAGCGCTAAAGCCGCCATTCCGCCAGAAATGAGCACGGTTAACCACAAATGTAGCGCAGTGTAATGGGTGTTCCACGCTGGGACGGTTTCCAATTGATACACTTGGGTAATCGACCAAGCAAATGCCAAGCCAAGTAACACCGCCACACCGTTAATCCATTGATGTTGGGTGTTGGTCATGGTGAATTGAAAACGGGTTTTCAGCCATGTACGAACACGAGGAATACCCAGTGCTACCGTTAACAATGCACTACCAAAATAGAGACCACTGAGCACAATTTCATTGCTCATGGGCGAACGTAGCAGGCCAAACAATAAGTTAAACGCCCGTTGTGGCTGGCCCATGTGTAAGCCGCCAATTGCCATACCTATCGCAAATAGAATTAACCCGATGAAATTAATTCTATGCTGTTGAGTGGCAGTGATTTGCCCCATAAGACCGGCGATAAAAGCCAGTAACATCATACCAACCGCTGTCTGGCCTAAGACGGTAAAAAAGACTAAAGGTAATTCATGCATCGTTTAGACCTCTGATGGATTTTGAATAGCGCCCGTGGTATCACCCGACATTCGTGCATCGGCATGAGCTTTAATCACTAAGCTGGGCTTGGTTAAGCGTGGATCTGGCAGTGGTGCAACGGCATTGGTATTGCCATATTTGGCCCGCAAGATCTCAATTTCATCAAAATCAAGTGCTCGTTGAGGACACGATTCGACACAAACGGGTTTTAATCCTTGCGCTACCCGCTCATAACAACCATCACACTTCGACATCACTTTCTTCTGTTCATCGAACTGAGGGGCACCGTAAGGACAGCGCATTTCACAATAGCGACAACCGATACATACATCTTGATCGACCACCACTAAGCCATCTTCTGAGCGCTTATGCATCGCTCCGGTTGGACAACCTTTGACGCAGGCAGGATCTGCACAGTGGTTGCAAGAAATCGACAAATAGTAATTAAAGGTATCTTGCTTCCACGCATTGCCTACTTTTTGCCAATCACCGCCACCATATTCATAAACGCGGCGATATTTTGGGCCCACTTCTAGCGCCTTCTCATCTTTACAACTGATTTGGCAAGTTTTACAGCCAGTACACTTTGATGAGTCGACAAAAAAGCCGTATTGTTTCATTTAAAATCTCCTCAGATGCGCTTAACGTCGACCAAATTTGTGTGTTGTGGGTTACCTTTAGCCAATGCTGTTGGCCGTAATGAGGTAAGCCGGTTGATACAACCACCAACATCAACGCCTTCTTTATTGGTCTTCGCCCATGCGCCTTCTGGCATAGCCGTAACTCCAGGCATGATCCGCGGTGAAACCTTGGCTTTAATTCTTAGTCGGCCTCGATCATTAAAGACTTCGACAAAATCATCTGTCTTAATCCCTCGGGCCTGCGCATCAATGGGGTTCATCCAAAGCACATCAGGAGCCGCTTCTTTCAATTGCGCCACAGACGAATACGTTGAATGACAATGCCCTTTAGTATGAAAACCCGTCATCTGCAATGGGTATTTACTTAACTGCGCTTTGTCTTCAATACCTTCTACCGCTGGCCAGTACTCTGGGATCGGTGAAATTTTATCGCCTGGTAATAGCTCCCACTGTGTCGCGAGCTCAGCGAGCGATTCTGAGTAAATTTCAATTTTACCTGATGGCGTTTTTAGTGGGTGTAACTGCGGATTATCGCGAAACTCTTTTAAAGCAATATGTTTACTGCTATCAGCGACGCGGCGATCAATCACTCCCATACCATCGGTTTCGGAAAATGGTGGAAGATGGGGCTCTTGTTTACGTACTTGGTTATACGCAAACTCAATCCATTCTTGGTAGGTGCGTCCTTCCGTAAAGGCCTCTTTGATGCCCATTTTTTCTGCAATTTCAGCCAATACATCATAAGTCGGACGATTTTCCCACATAGGTTCAATCGCTTTTTGTAAACGAACCAAATAATGATAGGAGCCCGATTGGTATGAGTTGTTGATCAACTCATCTGATTCTAGTGTCGAAACATCTGGCAATAATAAATCGGCATACTTCGCTGTCGCCGTCATGTGGTTATCCCATACCAGAATAAACTCGCACAAGGATTCATCGCGCAGCACTTTATCCACTTGGTTTAGGTTCGAGTGCTGATTTCCGGTCATATTCGAGGCATAGTTCCAGAGAAACTTAACGTTAGTGGCTAATCGATCACGACCTTTGACGTAATCTTTTTTCGCTGTCATTTCTGTGCCACGGGTAATCGCATCTAACCAGCTAAAACAAGGAATGGAAACTTTTACTGGGTTAGCAATGGCAAGGCCAGCTAATGGATAATTAACACTCCCTCCCCAAGTCCCAATGTTAGTACCAGGGCGGCCAAACTGTCCGGTCATAATCGGTAGCATCATAATGGCACGAGAGGCATGTTCACCATTTTGAGTCCGTTGCACACCCCAGCCTTGAGAAATCCACGCTGCTTTCGCGCCAGCAATTTCACGCGCCAGCTCACGAATACGCTGTGCTGGAATTTCCGTTAATGCTTCAGCCCACTCGGGTGTTTTTTCTGTTTTATCTTCACCCAAACCTAAAATATACGATTTATAAGAAGCATTCGCCGGGGCACTCGCTGGCAACGTTTCTTCACTCCAACCGACCGTATATTGATTAAGCATTGCTTCATCAAGCAAATTTTCTTTGATCAACGTATGTCCAATCGCAGCCACTAACGCCGCATCGGTTCCCGGACGGATAGGTAGCCATTCGGCATTAAAGGCGGTAACACTGTCGGTACGGCGAGGATCAATCAAAATAACCCGGGCACCACTTTGCTCTAGCGCATGATAAATTTCGGCAATTTGCCCACCACCCGACATGCGAGTTTCCGCCAAGTTTTGGCCAAACATCACCACTAAATCAGAGTGTCTGATTTCAGAAAATAACGTTTGTTGCTCAGTGCCATAAATATTACCGGCTTGACCAAAAACGAACGGCTGAATTCGGTTTAATTGCGCTTCAGAATATGTGTTATGCATATCCAAAAAGCCCCCGGCTAAATTTAGCAGCCGTTTACAGGTATTACGACCTTGTAAGTTCGCACCGGTTGTACCACTGCCATATTGATAATAAATCGCTTCATTACCATACGTGCTAATGACCCGTTTTAACTCATTTGCCACAATAGTGGTTGCTTCATCCCAACTGATCCGTTTAAATTTTCCTTCACCACGCGCGCCAATGCGCTTCATGGGGTATTTTAAGCGATCGGGGTTATAGGTGCGAAAACGAGCCGAACGGCCACGTAGACAAGGACGAATTTGATGCTGTCCAAAAATGGCTTCATTAACACCATCTTCAGGTGATATTTTTACCGCCACACCATCACGGACATGAACTTTAAACGGACAACGACTGCCACAGTTCACTAAACACGCGCTATAGCGGATCTGCTCTTCGCTTGGGGATGATTCACTTTTCGCTGCGAGTGCATTAAATGGCAAGCTAATTGAACTGGCGGCCACCGCAACGCCAGAAGCCGCGGCTGAGCTTTGAATAAACTCGCGGCGTGTAAATAGTTTTTTTATTATTGATGTGGACATAGACCCTCCAGTATGTGAGTCTATTATCAATAACAGTGGCTATTTTCTCCTATGATCCCCATCAATTAAAGAGAGATTACCGGTAACATTGGCCAAAAAACCGAATTAATCACTAATAAAAATCATTATTGTTACCCATTTCACACTCTGATGTTCCAGCTTATAGCACTGGCAGGACAAGCCGCTCGACACTGCCCACAACCATTGCACAAGGCAGAGTCTACTGTTGGTTTTTGGTCTGGTAAGCATTGAATCGCTTGGCTCGGGCATTGCTCGACACAAAGTTCACAATAGCCAAATAAACGACTCTGGCACGCATGAGAAAAGGTCGGTAATAATTCGGTTTGAGTCGCAGGCTGCAAAGCGCCTGTCGGACACGCCTTGGCACACTCACCACAGAGCTGGCAATGGTGATAATCCACACATAACTCTGGCCATTGATCGTGGCATTGAATCACAGAATTAGGGCAAGCCTCAGCACACAAACCACAACCATCACATACTTCACGAAACAGCCCTTCGGCAAGTGCACCAGGGGGACGAGGAATGGTACGTTTTGGTAAGTGATCAGCTTCTTGGTAGGCTGACTTACCACGAGCCAGCATATTACGAAAAAGATCACGTCGACTAACATTACGGGGAGCATCACTCATAATAAACGGTCTTAAGTGCAAACAACACCTTCATAATAGCTTGAAAAAAAGCAAAGCAAAATACACCTTTCACTGCTCGCTTAGCTCAAATAACAGATCGAGCCACTTAATCAATAAGGCGGCTATATAGCTTCGACTCGATTACGGCCATTTTTTTTGGCTTGATAAAGTGCGATATCCGCTCTTTTGATGGTTTCTTCAATCGAATTTTCTGATTGTTCTTGCCAAAAAGAAATCCCCATAGAGACCGTCAAGTACCCCACTTGGGTAAATCGATGAGTCGCAATCGTTCTGCGTAAACGCTCCGCGCTGTCTTGGCTATCAACCAAAGAACGGTGAGGAAGTATGATGAGAAATTCTTCGCCACCTAATCGATAAATACTCGCTTCATCTGGCCAGTAAGCTTTCATAAGCTCGGCGATTTCTATCAAAACCTGATCGCCTGCATCATGCCCATAGCGATCATTGACTTTTTTAAAGAAATCGATATCAAGAAACACAAAAGATAAAGGGTAAGGAGCCAACGCAATAGAGGCGAGTTCTTTTTCTAATCTTCGCCGATTAAACAGTTGCGTCATGGGATCGGTTAAACTGTCTGAGTGCAGTTGCATTATCGTATCGGACATTAAACTAAAGGTTCGGATAAACGTCGCGGTTAGCTGCTGAGCCTCAAAATACCACGGGCTTATTTTTTTCAATTCTAAAGCCGCATCCTCTTTGTCCTCAAAGTGGTTTACTAGGCGAGATAATTGCCACAGTGGCTTAGCAATATAAGTGGCTGCAAACCAAATACTGGCTAATGTAGCGATACCAATAGGAAGAGAAGTGAGAACAACATTCCACATTTGTTGGTTCAAACTTTCCAACGTTCGTACTTTCGGGCGTTGTACAATCACCCCCCAACCGCTCAAATTAACTGGAGCGTATCCAGTCAACATCTCGATATTTTGACTATTCGTCACTAACCTTCCGCCGCTAATACCTTGTGACACCAAATTTATCGCGGCATTATTCTCAATGACTTCTCCAATCCGAGCTTTCTCAGGATGAGAAATCAATGTTCGGTTTTTATCGACAATATACAGGTATGAGCCATCTCGATAGGCATGATCACCCAATAAACGGGTTAAAAAGTTCATTTTTTCCAAGTAAATATTGCCAGCGATATAACCAAGATAGTGCTGTTGATCATCAAAGATAGGCAATGAAATGCTGATCAGATAGTTACCGGCAGGAGAAATGAATGGATCGGTAATGAGTGGAACTCGGGCATTGAGTGATTGTAACTCTCGCTCTTGACTTAATTTAACCCCTTTAATTCTTATCGTTTCTGGCGCAATAGCAGCTATCACACCGTCGGCACTCACCACGACAACTGAATTAAATAAGTCAGATTGCTCTTTTACTCGCTTAACCTCAACCATGAGGTCGGAATCTGTAGCCATTTTATCTTTTAAAATCAAGCTACTATACTCTAACTGCTTGAGTGTATCTGCAAGAAAGCTGTCTGCAATATCAGACATTTTCTTGGCATACACTCGATTTGATTCAATGGTTTGGTTAATCAGTAGTTCTTTTTGAACATGGTAAGTAGAATAAAATAAATTGACAAAAGTAATCGCCACCCCTAACACGCAAAGTAATAAAATCAGCTTCTGAAGATTTAAATGGCTTTTACTCGTGATGTTCATCGATTCACTTTATCTCATGATACTCATGGCAATTGACGATCTGTACCCAAACAGCTTGGCTGTTGTCGCTAATTTATCATTAACTTAACCATTCAACCTAATTTTTATCTATACCCAAACAACTTGGAGTTGCAGGTAGGCGGCAAGTGAGTGAATCCCCATGAGCATAGACTGGCTATGTGATTGGGATGAAAGAACGTAGCCAACACCCCTGCAGCTTCAAGTAGGAAGGGTATATCCCTATATACCCAAACAACTTGGCGTTACAGGTAGGAAGGGTATAAACCGTACCGCTCATCAAGAGGAGTGTTCCTGTTTGCATGGAAAACCAATGAGCTAAAATAATGGCAAACATCTAATGATCTTGTCATACCTATTTAACTTAGATAGCATCCAAATGATAACCTCTTATTTTAAATATTATGATGCGAACACGAATTTTACCTCTTATTGCCATCGTATTTAGTCTCTTTTTTCTTATTGACTTACAGCGCGCTCCCTCAGAGGAGACGCCTTTAGACTATCAGCAAGTCAAAAGTCACGCAGAACAAGGCGATCGCAACGCGCAATATCAACTAGGTCTCATGTTGCTTGAGGGACAAAGCGTTGAAGCCGATCCAACCAAAGCATTGGACTGGTTTCATCAGGCTGCACAGCAGGGAGATCCGCAAGCACAATATCAGATAGCACGACAATTCCAACGCGAGTATGAGTCTACTCAGATGGTGGCGGACGCTAAGCAGGCCTTACAATGGCTCAAAAAGGCAGCGAATGGTGGCAGTAGCGCAGCACAAACAGAATTGGGGCGCTGGTATGTCAATGGCCTATATACAGAAGATTGGATTGTATGGGTTGATGTTGAAGCCGCGGAACAACTATTTCGACAAGCCATTGAGCAAGACAATAACGATGCACGTTATGAACTGGCACGTTTGCTAGAAGCGAATCCTAACCTAGTTCAAAAGGGTGACAAACTGGCTGATCTCTATCGACAACCGGCCGAAGCGGGCAATGCCGATGCACAATATCAGCTTGGGCGGTTGTACTTTGAAGGCAAGGGGGTCGGGAAAAATCACGACAACGCCTTGGAATGGATGCAAAAAGCAGCGCAGCAAAAACATGCCCATGCGGAGTTCGTTCTTGGGTCTTACGCTGAGCAGTCGGGACAAATACAAGAGGCGATAAACTACTACCAAAGGTCAGCGGAACAACAATTTGCGTCCGCACATGCAAAACTTGGCTTTATCTATTTTAATGGAGTCGGTATCGATAAAGACATCAAACAAGCGGAATTTCATCTGCGAGAAGGTACGCGTTTGGGGCATCAGACAGCTAAAAATTATCTAGTGCAGCTACTTGCTGAGCAAGGAGACGCGGAAAATCAATTCTATTATGGCCAGCAACTTAACAAAACCTTTCGACAACGAACCCGTAATGGCCAAACCGTGCCAGATATCTTTCAGCCTTTTACGTGGTATGAAAAATCGGCACTTCAAGGTTATGCACCGGCTCAAAATCTACTCGGTTTGCATTATACTTCCAGTGATCCAGAGCTATCATTCGAGTGGTACACCAAAGCCGCCCAACAAGGCTTTGGCCCCGCAATGTGGAATCTGTCGTTCCATTATGCTCGGGGCGAAAACGTCGAAAAAAATTGGGTTACGGGAAAAATGTTGCAGCTCGTTTCTGACCATCATCGGTCACATCAGGGTTCGTCTGGATTAGATCGGTTCAACCACTTAATAATTCCTGATACGGTTTTAACTCCATCACAATTAAACCAGGCAAAAACGTTAGCCAATCAGTGTATTGCGCGTAACTATGTAAACTGTTTCTAAGTAAGCTGTCTCTAACTTCGCTGTTAGACTAGAAAACCGGCATATATACCGAAACAACTTGGCGTTGCAGCACTGTTGCGACGGTATATGACCCTCTTAGCGAGTGATCTCCAACACCCGCCCGATGATTAACGCTGGCATACTGGTCAAGAATAGCAACTGTGCCAAATTTAACCATTCGCCAAAATTGCCAGGTGGACTGAAATAGAACAGCATTGCAAGCAACAAAGTGAGGTAGATTAACAAGGAAAACATAATCTGCTTGTAAGCTTGAGTGCGATTCTTCATCGTAGCAAAAGCAATAACGAACACCAATGTCGGAACTAAAATGCGGCTCAACATCGAGAGAAATCCAATATCGAAACTCGCCACCATGACATTCATCGCAGTAGTGATAATAAATGCACCAAGACCGGACAATACGATTCTTGGCCAACTCACCGTCACAGCATTATAGTGATTAAATAATGTTTCTAAGCGATGATCGAGTGAAGAAAATGTCGCTTTAATAACCTGCTTTATACTGCCACTTCGAATAGGAGTCGGAGTCCAGATATGCTCATGCAGAGCGTCAACGCAGACGTAATGAATGAAATTCCTATCCATACCCATACGCTTAGTGTTTTGTTTAGCAAAATGGCGCACATCATTATCGATTTCACCGAGCATAAGTACGGTGATGCTCACACTGTGCAAGTTGTTTTTACCTAACTCAAAACTTGCGACGACTTTTTGTCTTACGGCGTTCGCATACTGGATCAGTAATGCTTTATTGGGCCGTGGATAATTCGCGTCGGTGATTAGTATAATTTGGGTGTTTAATCCGTCAATTTTGACCAATATACGTTTAGCGTATTGCTGTAGTTCTCGCAATGCTGGAATAGCGATTTTATCCGGTGACCAAATGATCGCTTCCCCACGCTGAATCACTGACTGCGTTAACTCGCCACCCACAATAGGAAGACTTTCAAGATGCTGTTCTCGCTCATGAAGATAGGCCAAAAAATTCGCCTCCCAGCTATCCGGTTCACTTTGCTCGAGGCGACGCTGCCAATCCTCTTCATTGGGCAGATCCAAGTCATGCTGATCGGCATCGATCAACAAGGAAAAATTCTTCTCGACTAACAAACGATCGAGTACTGCACGTTCGAATATTGTTTTATTCATGATCATCCTCGTTGAACATTTAATTAACGTCACGCATTCACGCTAGGATGAATTTAATCGGCATAACTGACGATGCGCAACGTGCTCATTCTATAACAAACGTTCGAAAAAGAGTGCAACTGCCGACATACAAAAATGGAACTCACTGACGTTTACAGCTCAAAGCGCTCTCGATGGCTCTACCAGATTTAGCAAATTGGGTGATGCAGATTGATGGATCTGATGTTAAAAATAGGGCTTAACGACATCATCTGTCGTTAAGCCCATCAGAGCCACAGCATCAATCCGTGTCATTAATGTGTGTAATTGTTAATTATCATCACCTCGTTCAATCAAGCGAATACAGGGGTGTCCACGGTTTGCCTTGTTGGCCTAACCGGCTCTTCAAACTGAGGGGTTAAATCGAGGGTCTTCTGAAAAAGAGGGGCTAAATGGCGCTGATGGCTGACCATCAGAATGACGCTATTGGGTAACGTGTCACGTAACTTTTTAATCAGTAAATAAGCGGTTGGCTCATCCAAATTGCTGGTTGCTTCATCTAAAATCAACGTTTCTGGCTGCACCACAAAGGCTCGCGCTAAGGCTAATTTTTGTTGCTCGCCCCCAGACAATCGTGCTTGCCACTCTGCTTCTTCATCTAATTTTGATGATAAAAATTCCAACCCAACGGCTTCTAATGCCTTTATATAAGGCTGATTATCCGCTAACTCTGGATGTGGATAACTTAAACAGCTTCTCAAGGTTGAAGTGGGTAAGTACGGTTTTTGTGGCAAGAGCAATACGCCTGCTGGCTGAACTTGGTATTCTCCTTGGTAAAATGGCCATATTCCCGCTAAGGTGCGTAACAGTGTCGATTTACCTAACCCACTCGGCCCTTGGATCATCATTGATTCCCCCGCCGCCAGTTGTAAATCTAACTCAGAAAGCAGCGCTGAGCCGTCAGGGCGTAAGATCGAAAGTGCTTGGCAACGAATACCTTGACCTGGCTGTTGATGCAATGCAGGCCGGGAAGCATCAGTGGCTAAATGTTCACATCGCTCCATCGCTTCAACAAACTGCCCTAAGCGAGTCACCGTCGCACTCCAACGCGTGAGATCATCATAACGAAAAATAAACCAACTCAAAGAGGCATAAACCTTCATGAAAGCCATTTTTACCTGAAAGAGCCCACCGACAGTAATCACATTTGCCATCAATGCCGGTATAGCCGCAAAATAAGGTACCATTGCCGCTATTTGATGGTAAGTATTCACCACTAATCCGAGTTTCTTTTCACGCGCCATTAATGCTTTCCAGTTGAGTGCAATGTCGCTGAATCGTGAATCAAGCTGGGCTTTTTCTCGCTGCTGTCCTTTCATTAGTGCGATTTGTTCAGCACTGTCTCGACTACGCAATAAATTAGCACGAAAATTGGCTTCTCGTTTTTGTTGTTGATAGAACAGACGATGTAACTTATGCCCAAAAAAATGGGTCACTCCCGCACCAATCACAGAATAAAGTAAGGCTAACCATAATAAATACCCTGATAGTTGCACACCATCAAATAACGGTAAGAGAAAGTCGCCCGATAAACGCCATAAAATAACGCTAAAAGCACTCAAGGTCGCCACGCTTTTAACCAATCCAATGATTAAAGAAAGCGTGTCAGTCGTTAATAATTTGATATCTTCTGCGATGCGTTGATCTGGATTATCGGGTTCATCCCTTAGGGTAAGGTGGTAAATATTTTGTTGGCTGAGCCAACGACCGACAAACCGTTCCGTTAACCAAGTTCGCCAACGCAGCTCTACCCATTGTTGCAGCCATTTAGCGTATACTGTCATCACAACGACTAAGGCAACAATGCCGATAAACTTCAACAATAGATCATAAATAAGTGGCCCATCCAAGGCTGCTAAAGCGTCAAAAAATGCTTTATTCCAGCTATTGAGCTGTACCATCACCTGAACCAACAGCAAAGATAAAGCGATCGTGATCAGAAAAAGTAGCCAGCTAAGTACACTGGCTCGGCTCAACCAATACGGTTTTGCAATCATTAAAAACTGTTTAAAAATTAGCATAAATTCACCAGAATTAACGAGCGCTGGCCAACAGCGAGCGCTCGACCGAATGGCTAAATCGATGATTCAATATCGCTATCATTAGCAGGCACTAACAAGGCATCGATCCAGTTTGAGGTAGAAAATATCGTTTGAGCTAAAGCCGTTAAGCTCTCCGGCTCCACACCATCAATCCAAGATAAATAGTCTTCTACTGCGGTTAAACTCTCCCCGTAACGAGCTGCCGACTTAAGATAAGCAATCCGTTGTCGATCACTTAAATTATCAGCAACCAAGGCTTGTTTGGTTTGATGGATCACTCGCTGAAGCTCTTGCTTGGTCACGCCGTGCGTTTTTAGGCTTTCAATCTCTGCCAAAACTTGATCTTTTAACTCCTGACTTCGTTGAGGTTCATGGCTATAACTAATCATGCCAAAAGCTTGATTTCGATGACGATCAAATCGAATGGCAAAACGTACCGAATAAACCCCTCCCGCATCTTCGCGTAACGACTCTCGGAGACGATTACTGATGATACGACTTAATAAATAGGCTTGATCGGCTTGCTCAAGACGGTATTTCATCGGCTGATTGAACAATAAACTCGTGACAGCCATTGGCTCTTCACCAGCGGCAATCCTGATTTGATGACGCCCCTCCGCCAATGGTGGTAATGGAACTGGAAAGTAACGACGTGTTGAAGAAGGTAACGAACCGATATAACGCCTAGCCAGTTCAATGACTTGTTCTGGTTCTGCGTTACCAACAATCACCAGTTGATGACCTGCAGCACTGGCAAACAACTGCTGCCAAGCGGTTAAAAGATCATCGGTACTGATTTGGTGCAATTCATCCAAACTCAATGCTTGTAATTCAGGGTTATGTTGATAACGAATCGCATCAATCGCTGAATTAAATTGCCCGTGAGCACTGGTTAAACGGTTTTCGATACCTCGTTCAATCAATAATTTGCTCGATTGCCACAACGCTTCATCAACCTGTGGTTGTGTGATTTGCAGATGAATATTTTGTAACCAATTCTCTAATGAGTTCACATCAGAAGAGCCGATAAATCCATGACTGTCTTGGTTAACAAATGTCATGATTTTATTTGCGTAAGGAGCATTAAGCATCTTCAACTGTTGACTGTTTAATCCGGCATAGCCGAACCGGCCCATTTGGCGCAGTTGCATAGCAGGACGACGTAATGCATTGGGTAGATGCGCCGTTCCTCCCCAACCTCGATATTCGATGAGCAACTGGTTCGCGGTTTCTTCGCTTGCTTCAAACCATACTTGGCTGCCATTGTCGAGTTCCCACACGTGAACGCCGCTCTCTTCTCGGTGTGAGATAATTTTCGCAGGCTTAGGCGGAGAAGCCATCAATTGCGACCGGACAGTCACGACTTCTGTTGCTGCTGGTGGATTCGCTTTGGCAACTGTCCAAGCTTGATTTAAGCGCTGTTCTGAAGGCAGTTTATCTAAACTATCCGGATGAATTTGAGCAATCACAATCGGCTGTTGAGTGTGTACCATTTGCGCTAAATGCTGATTAATTTCAGAGACAAGAATGCTGTTAGCCAATAACTCAACCTGCTCAGCGTATTGATGATTATCTACTAAAGGTGATTGCGTTCGAAGACGATTAAACACTGACATCATCACGCGTCGATTCGTCGTATCGCGTAACGAGTCTGCCATTTGTTGATAGCGGCTAATCAAACTATAACGCACCGTATCTAAATCACTTTGACTGATCCCATGTTCGGCAAAACGGCTTAATTGACCAAACATTTCTTGCACGCTGGACTGGTAGTCATCGGTAGTCAACAGGGCCATCAGACGGTTATTACGATATCCGGTGGCGAGTGGGCGAGCCATAGCCATCATTTTACTGATATGTTGGCTCTCGATTTGATACTGCTCACTCAGGCGTTTATTAAGCGCCTGCATCGTTAATTCATTCAGTAATTGTGCACGTAACTCACTTTCTGTCCGAGGTTCTTTGGCTTGTTGCCTAAAGTTGAGTGATAACACTTCCGTGGTAATTTCACTGTCGGTGATAGTCTCAAGTTTTAGTTGGTTATCTAATGGCACACGAAGATCAGGCCGTTTAGGTAGTGTTTGTGGGGCCAATTTAGCAAAGTGACGAGCCAGCATGGCCTCGACTTGAGCCTGTTCTGTCGCTCCCACGACAATTAAAGTCATGTTATTGGGATGATACCAATCCTGCCAAAATGCTTTAATTCGACTGGCATCGACATGTCGTACAAGATCCATATCGCCAATCGGTTCACGATCACCAAATCGGCTGTGGTTAAGTAAAATTTGTCGATTCGCTTTACCTAAACGTGACATCATGGATAGGCCACTGCGCCACTCTTCCACCACAACAGGGCGTTCTTTCTCCAGTTCATCAGGATCAAACACCAATGCACTCGCTTGTTGTGCCAACATGTGGAAACCTTCATTCATCATTGATTCGGTATTATCCGGAAGATGAAGAAAATAAGATGTGGTGTAATATTCGGTCATGGCATTAACATCTCGCCCAAAGACCATGCCTAGTTTTTCTTGATGTTCTATCAGCGTATTGGCGGGATAATGTTGTGTGCCATTAAATGCCATATGTTCAACTAAATGAGCGATGCCTTTTTGATCATCCTCTTCATCTAATGATCCGGCATGAACGACCAGCTGTAGCGACACTCTATTTTCTGGTCGTGCATTTTTAACCAGAATGTATTGCAAGCCATTTGGTAGCTGACCTCGAATAAGATCACTGCGTTCTTTTAAAGGAGTATCGATTGGTTGAGGTGCTTGTTGACACCCCAAAAAAAATAAGCACGTTGTAATAACAATCAATAATTGTCGCATATTTATAACGGCGCGTTACCGCGCCGATTCCTTGTTCATCGCTAAGGGGGGCACTAATTACGTAAGCTGATATTGAACCAGACTTGTCTTCCTTGGTTGTAGTATTCGTTGGGAACCACATTGCCAAGCTGTATCCCGGAGGAAGAAATTACTTTTTGTGTGTTGAGTAAGTTTGTCGCACTCAATCCCAACACAAGATGGTTATTTAACTGTGTCGGTGTCCAATTGACTGACATATCCCAGGTCATTAAGTCATCGAGCGATTGGCTAACTAACGAGTTAACCGTTTCTGATTGACCGTTGATCTCAACCGTTTTCGTTCCCTCATGAGCCGTTGTTTTTTTGCCTTGTTGGTAGTTAATGCGGTTATTCCATACAACGCCTAAATTTCTCCAATGCATCATTAAATCAAGACTACTTTTAATTGGTGATTGGTAACCACTCACATCCATCGTACTGTAACGAATTAGCTCACCATCCAAGAGTACCCATTCATCCTGAAAACCCCCGCCTAAATCATTACTTTGATCATAATTAACTTTTACATCACCATAACCTCTTCTTCGATTATGGGCGATCTGCCAATGAGCATTAAACTCTCCCCCAATAAAGGCATAAGGACGAATGGTACTGATTTCTAAGCTGATGATTTGATCATCACTTTTTAGATTATTGTGTAACGTGGCCATCCCATCATTGGCATTTTTTGAATAGGTGATGCCATCTCGTTGCTTACGATAAACGTAAACAGTTTTCATCATAACGTTGCTGACATCTATCGCCCAAGAGGCACTTATTTCGTCCGCGTAAGGCACATCAGCATGGCGAAGAGACAAAGCATCCCCAGAGCTGGAAGAAAGACAAGTCAGATTGTCACTCCCAACATGGTTGTAGTTACCATCTAGTGGCGTACAATTTTTGTGAGCCGATTGATATTTATTTTGTTCGGCTTTTAAAGCCCAGCCGAGCAGATTAGTACTGTAGTAACGATTTGCTCCAAGCGTAATCCGGTTCGTTTGTTCAAGATCAAAATCCCAGCGAGTTGTGATACGTGGTGAAAACACCGTACGATCAAAACCACCAATACGATCAACACGTCCGCCAAGCTTCATGCCCCAACGGTGCCACTGCATATTATTCTCGGCGAATAAGCCGTAGTGTGCTTCCGAAACATGGTAGTCAGCCGCAGAGTAGCGCGTCAGTTTGGTAATTTTAGGATTACCAGGTACCATTTCTTGATATTGATACACCGTATGCTCATTAGGCCGTACGACTTGACCTTTTTGCTGGTTTAATTCAGCACCAAATGTAAAGAGGTGTTCTGTTTCGCCAAAATAGATAGGCGTCGCATAGAAGGTCGATTTTAATTGATAGCTGTCTTGCTCTTGGGTCAGATCACCATACCCCCCTTGGTTATAAGCAATAAGCTCACCATTTTCTCGCTTAAAAACCGATTTAAAGTAGTTGGCATCAGATGCACGCTCATCAACCAATCGATCATAGGCAAATGCGTTTTTCCATACCCCAAACTCTGACGCATGCTCTAACTTAAACGATCCCCCTATGCCTTGATGCTTATTGGTCGATTCACTATTTTCCTGCGCAGCTTTATCATTTAGTGCATCATTTATAAAATGATTACTTTGATGATACGCATAACGAAAATCAGTGGTTGCTTTCCAATTAGCCCGTTGCCAAATATGAGTGATGAATAAATTATTCATGCTTTGATCGACATCTTTACTATTCGCAAGTGGAATATCTGACTCTTGGCGGCTGATATTAAGCGCGAGTTGCTGGGTCTCACTAATCGCACCACTCATATGCAATGCATGCATGCGCTTTTGAAAGTTAGGCTGGTATTTCCCCGAACCATCAATAGGCGTTCCATACGAATCTTGAAAGTTTTTGCCTACCTTTTGTGCTGCATTCCAAGCACTATCATTCATACGGTAGCTATAATCGACGGTGAATTTCTCTTTTGGTTGACGCAGTTCAACATTAATGACACCGCCGGTAAATCCACCATGTTCGGCACTAATGTCATGGTCAAAAACTTCAACACTGTCAATTAACGTGGTATCAACAAAATAACCTGACGAGTGTCCTGAAGATAATTCAGTAGGAAGATCCGATTGATTAGCAAACGTCGTAATATTATTAACCCCAACGCCACCAATGGTATATTTTGTCTCGTGAGGTCTAGCTCCTGATAAGGATATTTCATCCGGCCTTAGTGTTCCCCCTTGCATCGACGTTTGAGCATCATTAATACCGATACGAGGCTGATGTTTTAATAATTCTGACAATGTCGGGTTTGTCTTCGGTAATTGCTCAAGCTCAATGTGCTCTAACGTTACCCCTGAACCCACTACAACCATCACTTCTTGAGCGGGAGGCGCTTCATCTTCAGCATATGCCGAAAATGAACTGCCATATAAAGATACAAAGATAGCCATCCCGATCGGAGATAGCCGATGATAAACATTCATAAATCCTACTGCTTTAATTCAAAATATAGAAAGATCAGTGAATTGGGGTACCCCCAGTCACACATCAAAGTTTATGATAATTATTATCATTAATATTAACTTTTAGTGATATTGGAAATCAAGCCCGTTATGGTAACTAGCGTGATTTGATTGAAGAAAAATTAATCAAAATCAATAAACCATATCATTAACAAGGTTATTAGCAGCAATTGGAGGCTAAAGACATCATTCAGATGGTTACTGACTAAGGGAATGATTGGGATGGATACTCTGGGTATGAGACATGAATGCAACAGTCAAAAACTGCCGTAAAAAAATGGCGGAACACTGAGGTTTACCACCATTTTTGAAATCAATATAAGCGGTTACTCAACCGTAACCGCTTTGGCTAGATTACGAGGTTGATCAACGTCAGTTCCTTTGATCAACGCAACATGATAAGAGAGTAATTGCATTGGTAAGGTATAGTAGATCGGAGCGGTAATTGCGCTGACCGATGGCATGGTAATGATCTTCATTGTCTCATCAGCTTCAAAACCAGCATCTTGATCAGCAAAAACATATAACAGCCCACCACGCGCTCGTACTTCTTCAATATTAGACTTCAGTTTTTCTAACAGATCATTGCTGGGCGCGACCACCACAACGGGCATGTCCGCATCTATCAAAGCTAATGGCCCATGTTTTAACTCACCAGCAGCATAAGCTTCCGCATGAATATAAGAGATTTCTTTGAGCTTCAATGAAGCTTCCAAGGCTATCGGATAAAATTCACCGCGCCCTAAAAAGAGCGTATGGTGCTTATCCGCAAAATCTTCTGCAATCGCTTCTATTTGTTTTTCGCAGGCAAGCGCTTGTTCTATTTGTTTTGGTAAGGCATGTAAAGCCTGCACAATCTCTGATTCTTGTTCGCTATCAATCACCTTTTTTTGCTTGCCAAGTGCCGTGACCAGCATAAGTAAAGCAGACAGTTGCGTGGTAAAAGCTTTGGTTGAGGCGACGCCAATTTCGATGCCCGCCCGAGTCATAAAGGCAAAATCAGATTCTCGTACCAGTGAAGAGCCTGCAACATTACAAATGGTCATTGCGGCCATGTAACCTTTTTCTTTGGCGAGACGTAACGCTGCCAAAGTATCTGCCGTTTCACCAGACTGAGACAGGGTAATCAATAGACTCTTCGGACGCGTGACAAATTTGCGGTAACGAAATTCAGAGGCAATCTCAACATCGCAACTAACTCCAGCAAGCGCCTCAAACCAATAGCGGGCCGTCATCCCTGCGTTGTAAGAGGTACCGCACGCCACAATTTGAACGTGTTCAACTTGACTTAAGATCTCTGCTGCATGTACTCCAATACTTTCGGTGATTACGGTATCGTGACTGATCCGCCCTTCCATTGTATTGAGTAAAGCGGTCGGCTGTTCGAAGATCTCTTTCTGCATAAAATGGCGATATTTGCCTTTATCTCCAGCGTCGTGCTCGGCATTAGATTCAATAATCTCGCGTACCACGGGTTCGCCATTAGCAGCAAAAACATTCACTTCTCGGCGGGTAACTTCAGCGACGTCCCCCTCTTCAAGAAACATAAAACGACGAGTCACGCTCAGCAGTGCCAATTGATCGGAGGCGAGGAAGTTTTCCCCAACACCAAAACCGATCACAATCGGGCTACCGGAACGAGCGACCGCGACTCGACTAGGATCGTTACGATCCAACACCACGGTGCCGTAAGCGCCTTCTAATTGTTTAACCGCTTTCTGTAATGCCTCAATTAACGTCTTTGATGTGCGACGCTCCCAATCAACTAAATGGGCGATCACTTCTGTATCCGTTTGTGATTCAAAAACATATCCTCGCTCACGTAAGCAATCGCGTAGCACTTGGTGATTCTCAATAATGCCATTATGAACGACCGCAATATCACCAGACATGTGAGGATGAGCATTAATCTCAGATGGCTCTCCATGGGTTGCCCAGCGAGTATGGGCGATTCCCGTTCCGCCAGAAACATGCGCCGCTTCTACAGCATCGGCTAACTCTTGTACTTTACCTAGGCGACGAATTCGAGTCAGTTGATTGTGTTCATCAACTACAACGACTCCTGCTGAGTCATAACCTCGATACTCCAACCGACGTAAACCTTCGACTAGAATCTCTGCTACATCTCGCTGCGCTACCGCACCCACAATTCCACACATAAAAACTCCATAATTGTTATTAATTTTTGATCGCTAGCCCCAGGCTGCAAGCAAAGGCCATTTAGCAGGCTAACGTCAAGGTAATAAGGCTTGATTTAAGCTCGAATCACTCGAACTTGATGAGATTCAATCTTTTTGGTGTATTCATCACTGAGATCACGATCAGTGACCAATACATCAATACGTTGCCAAGCCAGTTCCAAATTTGGGATTTTCCTTGCCACTTTATCGGACTCAACCATCACGATCACTTCTCGGGAAACATCCGCCATCACTTGGCTTAAGCCGGTTAATTCATTAAAGGTCGTGGTGCCACGCTCAAGATCAATACCATCCGCACCGATAAAAAGTTGATCAAAATCGTAAGAGCGCAGGACAGATTCAGCCACTTTGCCTTGAAAAGATTCAGAATGGGTATCCCAGGTTCCACCGGTCATAAGTAACGTCGGTTCACTTTCCAAGTCGTTGAGCGCGTTGGCGACATGCAATGAGTTAGTCATCACCACGAGACCTCGTTTGTCATTTAATTGCTGAATAAGCGCCGCCGTTGTGCTGCCGCTATCAATGACTATCCGATGATGATCTTTAATTAATTTTGCTGCCGCTTTCGCTAACGAAACCTTTCGAACCGAAACTTTTTCATTAAGTTCATCTGCCATCACCTCTTTAGGAAGAGCAATAGCACCACCATAGCGACGTAGGAGTAAACCATTCATCTCTAAAGACGCAAGATCCTTTCTAATGGTGACTTCTGATGTTTTAAATTGAGTAGACAATGCTTCGACACTCACCTCTCCTTGCTCGCTAACTAAGCAGGCAATGGCGTGTCGTCTTACTTGAGTATTTCGTTTAGACATGTTTTTAGATAAATAAAATTTCGATTCGAAACCAATTATAATCACTTCGAAACATAAACGTCTATTTATTTCGATCTAAAAAATTAATATTTAGCGCTAAAACCTTGTTCTAAGACAAATCTTAAATCGTGATATTCGCTTCATTAGATGATAGAATTCACACCCGAAAAGAAAATAAATTACAGAAATTAGTAAAACATTGTGTCAACAATCGCGACTTTAAGGCGATAAGTTGGCACTTTTTGAAATTTAACATCAGACAAATAGTCATAAAATGACTAAATCTGCTGAAAGACTTTCAGCTTTAAGATGACATATTCGTGAATAAAACTTGGCAATTGAGACGAAAAACTTGCCCTCCGAGATCATTTTAAAGCTCAGCATTACACTAAATTAAACTTTAAATTCATCCTAATTTATTTACCGGAGATACCTTTCCATGAAAAAGACCAAAATCGTTTGTACGATTGGCCCTAAAACTGAATCTGTAGAGAAGTTAACTGAACTGGTTAACGCAGGTATGAACGTTATGCGTTTAAACTTCTCTCATGGCGACTACGTTGAACACGGCACTCGTATCGCAAACTTCCGTAAAGTCATGGAAGCCACCGGTCAGCAACTCGCGATTCTGTTAGATACTAAAGGCCCTGAAATCCGTACCATCAAACTTGAAAATGGTGAAGATGTTGATCTGGTGGCAGGCCAAGAGTTCACTTTTACAACCGACACATCGGTTGTGGGTAACAAAGATATTGTTGCGGTCACTTATCCAGGCTTTGCTCAAGACTTGACAGCCGGTAACACAATTTTAGTGGATGACGGTTTGATTGAAATGGAAGTCATCTCAACCACCGCAACTGAAGTAAAATGTAAAGTACTCAACAACGGTGCATTAGGTGAAAATAAAGGTGTCAACCTACCAGGAGTATCCGTTAACCTTCCAGCACTGTCAGAAAAAGACAAAAATGATCTGAAATTTGGTTGTGAACAAGGTGTTGATTTCGTTGCTGCATCTTTCATTCGTAAAGCGTCTGATGTGAAAGAAATCCGTGAAGTACTCACAGCTAACGGTGGCGAAAACATCCAAATCATCTCTAAAATCGAAAACCAAGAAGGTGTCGATAACTTTGATGAAATTCTTGAGCTGTCTGACGGCATCATGGTTGCTCGTGGTGATCTAGGTGTTGAGATCCCAGCAGAAGAAGTTATTTTTGCTCAGAAAATGATGATCGAAAAATGTAACCGCGCACGTAAAGTGGTGATTACAGCCACTCAAATGCTAGATTCAATGATCAAAAATCCTCGTCCAACTCGTGCAGAAGCGGGTGACGTTGCGAATGCGATCATGGATGGTACTGATGCTGTTATGCTATCGGGTGAAACAGCTAAAGGTAAATACCCCGTTGAAGCGGTGACGATTATGGCACAGATCGCTGCTCGTACCGATGCCGCTCTTAAGGCTGAACTCGGTTCACGCTTAGACAGCCCTCGCCTACGTATTACTGAAGCCGTTTGTAAAGGCGCGGTAGATACGGCTGAAAAACTAGCAGCACCATTAATTGTCGTTGCAACAGAAGCGGGTAAATCAGCTCGTTCAGTACGTAAGTACTTCCCAACGGCAAACATCATTGCGGTAACAACCAACAAAAAAACGGCTGCTCAGCTCGTGCTTAGCAAAGGTATCGTTCCTGTTGTAGTTGATTCGATTGAAAGTACTGATGATTTCTACCACTTAGGTAAAGAAATTGCGTTAACATCAGGCTTAGGTAAGAAAGGTGACATCGCTGTCATGGTTTCTGGTGCATTGGTTGCTTCAGGTACCACAAATACCGCTTCGGTACATGTGCTGTAATTTGTAATTTATTGAGTGTCAAAAGTGATCAAATCGGGGCTAACGCCCCGATTTTTTTATTATTTAACTTTGATCACCAGCCAACAAACGCTTGATACAACTTCCTTGCGACTCGAAGCGGCCACTCGCCCGCTGTTGGCCACTAACTATTCAGCAGTAATACCGCATTTTATCCTAATCAGCAAAATACAAACTAAGCAATATCGTCGTTGCTACGACAAATCGCAACTTGATTACGTCCCGATGTTTTTGCTTCATACAGCGCAATATCAGCACATTTATACGAACGGGTAATATCCTTGCTCAAGTCAGTGACTCCGGCACTGATCGAAACAGAAAGACTCTCTTGCGATGCGATTGATTTTCTCAACTCTTCAATGATTAAATAACCATCTTCGAGCTGAGTATGGGGCATGATTACGGCAAATTCTTCTCCGCCGATTCGAGCAATAAAATCGCTAGTTCTTAATTGGATCAGCATTTGATGCGCAATCCCCTTAATTACTCGATCGCCTTGATCATGACCTTGCTCGTCATTAATGCGTTTAAAAAAATCAATATCAAGTAGAGCTAAGCAGGTATGATGTCCATCATCACGTCCAATCAACTGGCTTTGAATACGTAACTCTTGTTCAAATTTACGACGGTTCCATATATGCGTTAAACCATCTTTCTCACTCAGTTCCCGTAGTTTGTTCTCTAAAGCTTTTCGCTCACTGATATCAATAATAGAAGTAATGTAGTAGCTGACTTTTCCGCCCTCTAAAATGGCCTGAATGCGGATAATCGTTGTCAACATCTGCCCTTGGGGAGACGTGAATTCAACTTCTCCTTCCCATAAATAGTCGCTAGTAACCGCCTCCAACACTTCCATCACAAACTGAAGGCCATGATGAGACAGAAGAACCTTAAGTGCATTACGCCCTAAAGCCCAACTTCTTGATAGACCTGTAATTTTTTCAAATTCATCATTCACCGCCATAACTTGATGTGATCGATCAGAAATCATCACCGCAGATGTACCACTGAGCGCGGCTCTCGCTAACTTACTTTCCATATTTCTTCGATGGTAATGTAACAACATCGAAATAGTCGGTAAAACAAAGATAAGCACCAGTAAAAAAACAAAGATGCCTTCTTTAACTAAATCATTCAAATCGCGGGCAGCGCGTTGAGATAGCTGATTGGGCGTTAAATCGATCACTAAATAAAATTTACGCTGATCTGAAAGAGCAACTTGATGAAACACAATAAGATGTCCATTCTCTACTCGATAACCGCTGTTTTCTGTGCGCATAGCGTGCCAAGTGTCAGGAAACTGACTGACCAATTGGTCAAAAATAACGCCCGGTTTCATTAAACTATGATGCGCTAACTTTTGAGTAAGATAGAGCCCTTGCTCGGTAACTATTTGAGGGTGTAAATCTTCTTCAAGTGAATAATTGAGCCGATAAGATAATCGCCAAAGATCAACATCAACAACGACGTAACCATAACGCTGGTTCTGTATAATGATCGGTGTAATTAGTTGTAATGAAGGAATATTACTGTTATCGCCACTGACTACCCAAATACCGACTTGCTCTTTACTTAATTGATTTGCGTAGAGCAGTAGATCCGGTTGTGGATAAATAAATGGTTCAGCTACTGGCGTGGCTCGTTGAGTCACCGATGAATAATCGACTTTTAAACTCACGCCCCCACTGTTATTAAGAAAAAAAATCGAGTTATACCATTTTTGGTTTTCAGCCACTGAGATAAAAATGGCTTCCAGACTCGACTGATTCAATTTACTTTCAGAAAGGGCATAGTGATGAGTTGCTTGTCCGTGACTCAATAAATTTATAACAGAGAAAAGCTGATCTTCAATATTGTTATATTCACGTACATTATAATTTAACTGAATGAGCGCTTGCTGAGCAGTATTCAACAAGCTTTTTTCGGTAACCAGCTGATAACGCTGCGAATAGTAGGCAATAATAGAAGAGGTAATGAGAATCGTGGTAATGAGAAGAAAAATAACAATTCTAGAAAGTCTCATAACCCTATTCAAACATGATGAATTCAATCAAGTTGGTTATTATAGCAGCATTTATTGACCATTGAATATAAAACTACCAGCCTGAATAGACGAAATGAAGTTACAAATACCCAAACAGCTTGAAATTGCAGGTCATCAGCAAGTAAATAAACCCGATACCGCTGGATAAACCTTGTGCTTAGGCTGCCCCATCAAAACGAGCAGCACTGCAATTTCAAATGGGAAGGAGGTAACGGCTATTGCTGCCAAGACCGAATGGATTAAAACCAGATAATGACCAAGGTTACGGTATTAATTTATAGATCACATCCACTCGATCTCGTATTACCAACGTAGAATCTTGATACGTATCATTCACTAATGCTTGCTCACTCATATTTGCGCTACGCATTAACACGGGTTGTGCCGAGATTGCATGGTATTCAATCCGCCATACACTACCAAGCTTAGCGTTAAACCCCGAGGCTAAAGATTGCGCTTTTATTTTTGCGTCCGTGATGGCGGCCATTCTTGCTTGTGCTTGGTATTTTTCTTGTTCACTGACTTTCAACTGCACGTTATCAATTTGATTAATACCTTGCGCCAAGGCTAAATCTAAATATTGATTAAGCTGGCTCACCTTGGTCACTTCTACCGTAATACTACGTTGAGCGCGGTAGCCAAGTAGCTCAGGCTGACCCGATTTAGGGTAATGGTATTGCGGTGTTAAATAGAGGTTAGAGCTAGAAATAGCTTCGGCCTCAACTCCTGATTGCTTCAATTGTGAAGTAAATTCAGCCACAACGTTATCAACTCTCACTTTGGCTTGTTCAGCATTCATATTCGTTTCAACGACTTTGACGGAGAATTGAGCACGATCGGGAACAGCTGTCACCTCCCCATAGCCAGTAGTTACAATGTGGGGAAAACTAAACTGTTGAGCCTGAGCACTTACAGCAATCAAGCTACACAAAGCAATCACAAACTGAGGAAACCATTTCATATAACTCACCTTATCTGGATAAATAATGTTCTTCTCGCCGAGTCTTACTCTCTGTCACTCTGGCTAGGCAGAGTGTCATCTTGCCTGATCATAACGAACTGGATGTGAATTTTCTGTGAGTTATTGGTAAGTTGCCCTAACTCGATTTTCACTTTCCCGACGCTTAATCCTTGCTCTTGGAACAGCAGTGCTCCCTGTTCTAGTTCTAGTTCTAGTTCTAGCTCCAACGTCACACAAGACATTGATGTATGCGGGGTATATAAACCTAAAAAATAACGAAGGCTAGCCTTCGTTATTTTTTCTGTCATGCTGACTAAGATCAGTTCAATTTGTTTAAATGTACATCCATTTGTGGGAATGGAATGTCGATACCATTTTCGTCTAAAGCTTCTTTGATTTTATGCAATAGCTCCCAATAAACTGGCCAATAATCGGTACTTTTTACCCAGGGACGAACAATAAAATTAATTGAAGAGTCGGCGAGTTGATGTACTTCAACCGTTACTTTTGGCTCTTTTAAAACACGGGGATCTCGCTCAACGACTTCACGCAATACTTGTTTCGTTTTATTTAAATCAGATGAATAAGACACGCCAATCAGTAAATCGACACGACGGGTATCATGACGAGAGTAGTTTACAATAGCACCGCCAATCACCGCTGAATTCGGCAAGACGATCATTTTGTTATCCGGTGTTTTTAAGATGGTTTGAAAAATCTGGATAGAATCCACAGAACCAGCGGTTCCCGCCATCTCGACATAATCACCCGATTTAAATGGGCGGAAAGCCACAATTAAAACACCAGCGGCAAAATTAGATAACGATCCTTGTAGAGCTAAGCCAACCGCTAAACCTGCCGCACCAATAATCGCAACCACAGAAGCTGTTTGTACCCCAAGACGACCCAGTGCGGCGATCAGCACCACAATAAATAAGGTGTAACGGACTAAAGCATGAATAAAGTCGACCACGGCTTTATCCATCTGTTTACTTTTCAGTACCTTACTAACACTTCCGGCAATCATTTTAACGACAATATTACCAATAAATAAAATAAGAATCGCTGAAATGATATTGACGCCATACTGAATCAATAGATCAGAATGACTTTGCAACCAAGTATTCACCTGATTAAAACTTTCAACGACTGGTACGTCTATACTTAGAGATTCACTAGCCATATTAAACTTCCCTTCTCATCATTAAAATATTCATATGATTAAGACATTAGCACGGTTAACGATACAATAAACTAAATACTCGCCTCGATCATGCTGATCTTACCAAAATGATTCTTTGAAAAAACGGCTCAACTTCTTAGCGTATGTAATCATTGATATGCTCTTCCTACTTGAAGCTGCAAGTGTTGGCTACGTTCGTTCATCCCAATCACATCGTTTGGGTATAAATCCACCAAATAATACGTAATTTTTTAAGCAAAAAGCGATGCTTTCTCCACCCCTCATAAAAAAAGCCCGCTCAATGCTGAGCGGGCTTAATCAATAAATAACGACGTTAATTATAATACGTCGATTGCATTAAGATCTGCGAATGCTTTTGCTAAACGTGCCACCATTGATGCTTGACCTGCACGTAGCCATACGCGTGGATCATAGTATTTTTTGTTTGGTGCCGCTTCGCCAGTTGGGTTACCAATTTGGCCTTGTAGATAATCATGATTTTCAGCTTCGTATTTACGAACGCCATCCCATGTTGCCCATTGAGTATCAGTATCAATGTTCATTTTGATAACACCGTAGCTGATTGACTCTTTGATTTCTGCTTCAGAAGAACCTGAACCACCGTGGAATACGAAGTTTAGAGAATTCGCTGGAAGCCCAAATTTCTCAGAAACATACGCTTGTGAATCACGTAGAATTGTTGGAGTTAGTACCACGTTACCTGCTTGGTAAACACCGTGTACGTTACCGAACGATGCAGCGATAGTGAAACGATGGCTAATTGAGATAAGTTTCTCATAAGCATAAGCAACGTCTTCTGGAGAAGTGTATAGCTCAGAAGAATCCATATCTGAATTATCAACACCATCTTCTTCGCCACCGGTACAACCGAGTTCAAATTCTAGAGTCATACCCATTTTTGCCATACGTTCTAGGTATTTCGCACAAATTTCGATATTTTCTTCTAGTGACTCTTCAGAAAGGTCGATCATATGAGAAGAGAAAAGAGGCTTACCTGTTTCAGCGAAGTATTTTTCGCCAGCGTCAAGCAATCCATCGATCCAAGGAAGTAATTTCTTCGCTGCGTGGTCAGTATGCAGAATAACTGGCACGCCGTAAGTTTCAGCAACCGCGTGTACGTATTTTGCACCGGCAACCGCACCAAGAATTTGTGCACCTTGGCCTTCAAGTTTAATGCCTTTACCTGCAAAGAAAGCTGCGCCACCGTTCGAGAACTGAACAACAACTGGCGATTTTACTTTCGCTGCCGCTTCAAGAACCGCGTTGATAGAGTCAGTGTTTACTACGTTAACTGCTGGAAGAGCAAAATTATTTTCTTTTGCTACAGCAAATACTTTCTGAACGTCGTCGCCAGAAATTACACCAGGTTTTACGAAATCGAAGATCTTAGACATGGATTTGATCCTATTTTCTGTCGTTTTAAAAATAAAAACGGTAAGTTTAAATTCTTGCAAACGTTTGCTCACAACTGGAGGTATTCTAACAGATAAAAACCGGCAGTGCAGCAAACAACAAAGCGGGAGATGGCTCCCGCTTATTATTCGATGATTATGCTTTAGCGCGTGTTTCAAGCATTTCTACGGCTGGTAATACTTTACCTTCTACAAACTCAAGGAATGCACCACCACCAGTCGAGATGTACGATACATCCGCTTTAATACCGAACTTATCGATGGCCGCCAACGTATCACCACCACCTGCAACCGAGAAGCCTTCAGAAGCTGCAATCGCTTCAGAAATACCGCGAGTACCAGCTTCGAAGTTTTTGAATTCAAATACCCCAACAGGGCCATTCCATAAAATGGTTTTTGCGCCTTTTAGAATTTCAGCAAGAGCAGCGGTTGATTCAGGGCCAAGGTCGAAGATCATGTCGTCGTCTTGAACTTCAGAAACGTGTTTAATTTCTGCTTCTGCATTTTCATCAAATGCTTTGGCGCAAGCCACGTCAGTAGCGACAGGAATCGCACACTCTTCCATCAGTTTCTTCGCTGTATCAACAAGATCAGCTTCGTACAGAGACTTACCGACATTATGGCCTGCAGCGGCAATAAAGGTATTGGCGATACCACCACCAACAACCAATTGGTCAGCAATTTTCGACAATGATTCAAGCACGGTAAGCTTCGTTGAAACTTTAGAACCACCAACGATAGCAACCATTGGGCGAGCTGGTTTGTCCATCGCTTTGCCTAATGCTTCAAGTTCGTTAGCCAATAGAGGGCCAGCACAAGCGATTGGAGCAAACATACCAACGCCGTGAGTTGAAGCTTGTGCACGGTGAGCAGTACCAAATGCATCCATGACAAATACGTCACACAATGCAGCGTATTTTTTAGATAATTCTTCTTCGTTTTTCTTCTCGCCTTTGTTGAAGCGAACGTTTTCTAGTACAACCAATTCGCCAGCATTTAGCTCGATACCATCAAGGTAATCTTTCGCTAATTTGACTTCGCAATCAAGAGCATCATTTAGGTAATTCACAACAGGTTGTAGCGAGAACTCTTCTGCGTATTCACCTTCTGTAGGGCGGCCAAGGTGAGAGGTCACCATTACTTTTGCACCCGCGGCTAAACAGTGTTTGATGGTTGGTAGTGATGCTAGGATACGAGCATCAGAAGTTACTTTACCCTCTTTTACTGGCACGTTTAGATCAGCACGGATAAAGACACGTTTACCTGCTAAGTCCAGGTCAGTCATCTTGATTACAGACATGGTTTGTCCTCTCAAATATTTAAAGAAATTGAAGTTTTTCATCAACTCGGCGATCCTGCCGAGCCTGTAAATTCTCAAGCTACTTACTGATATGGGGAAGAGATCTATTTATTTCAATGCAAAAAATAAAAATATCCCTAAGCATTTAAGCCTTATTGTGCGGCCTCCATTGCCAGTGCCGTATCCAACATACGGTTAGCAAACCCCCATTCGTTATCGCACCAGACAAGCATTTTTACTAGTTGCCCATTGCTTACTCGCGTTTGGCTCCCATCCACAATCGCACTGTGAGGATCGTGGTTGAAATCGATGGAAACTAACGGTGCTTCAGTATAGTCAACAATGCCGTCTAATGTACACCGAGATGCGTGAATAATGGTTTGATTTACGTCATTAACTTTCACATTTGTATTCAATGTGACACTTAAATCCATTGCAGTCACATTGACTGTGGGTACCCTGACCGAAATCGCCTCAAATTTGTTAGAAAATTTCGGAAATATTCTTTCAATCCCTTTATGCAACTTGGTATCCACAGGAATAATGGACTGGCTAGCCGCCCGAGTGCGGCGGAGATCGCCATGATAAGCATCAATGACTTGTTGATCGTTCATTGAAGAGTGAATGGTCGTTATCGTTCCTGAATCAATCCCAAAGGCATCATCCAGCACTTTAATAATCGGTACAATGCAGTTCGTGGTACAAGACCCATTCGATACAATGCGATGTCCTGCAGTCAGGGTTTCGTGATTGACACCATAAATGATGGTATTGTCTAAATCAGCGGCTCCGGGATGAGAAAAAAGGACTTTTTTTGCTCCGGCCTCAATATGTAGTAAACCGTCAGCTTGCGAACCAAACATACCGGTACAATCAAGTACAATATCCACATTAAGATCTCGCCAAGGCAGTAGTGGAATGTCTTGTAGGTGCAAAATTCGAATTCGATCCACTTCACTATGTTCATGGTGGATATAGATATGTTCTTGATCGTGAGAAACTTTTTTAGCAAAACGGCCATGGGTACTATCATATTGCAGTAGATGAGCCATCGCTTCGGGTTTTGCCAACTCATTAACGGCCACAACCCTGATCTGTTGATATTTACCACTTTCATAGATTGCCCGTAAAACATTTCGGCCAATCCGCCCAAACCCGTTAATGGCTACTTTTAACATGAGAGAAGATCCTAACTATTCGTCATCCCGATGTTAACGATTAATACCGGAGGATTCATCTTCTATTTTCAGCTTTCTTTCTAGCTATGATTCACTCGATAAAAGCAAGCCCCCTTGCAAGGAGGCTTGTCAATATTTAGATTTAGAGGTTTAAAATGCCACATCCAGCCCTAGCCAATAGCGGCGACCATCTTCCACATAGCCATACTCGTCATAGCCGACATCTTTATCAAACAGATTATACACAGCCGCTTTCACGGTCGCTGTTGGGGTAAGTGAATAACTAACGCCCATGTCGACAAAGGTATAATCAGGGGCAATCAAATCATCATTTGAAGCGCCACCTTCCGGTTTCATCTCTTTACCACGATAGGTAACTTTAGCCCAACTATTGAGTAACTCGGTAGCTTGCCAGGAGAGATCGGCACTAGCTAAATGTTTTGGCAACTGTAACAGGGGGTTACCTTTAAATGCGCCAGATTTTTGCTCTGAATGGGTATAAGTATAACTCACCTTAAAGTCGATATTTTGTGTGACTGGTAACTCGAGTGTCGCCTCGGAGCCGTAAGTTTCCGCTTTATCCACATTCACTCGGTAAGTAGGCACATTTCCCCACTGGTTTGGACCATCGGTACAAATGTCTGCTGGGCAGGCAACACGAGTAATTTTATCTTTAAAATCATTATGGAATACGGTTAACGAAGTATTTAAGCCCGACGGAGCAAAATACAGCAAGCTCAGCTCTTTATTAACTGATTTCTCTGGTTCTAGATCTGGGTTACCGTAGATATTACCGCCACGACTCACCTGCCCCCAGTTTGCGGTAATTTCTCGTAACTGTGGTGCTCTAAAGCCTGTCGAAACCCCACCTTTAATGGTCCAATTCGGATCAAGGTTCCATACCCCATAAGCTCGAGGACTAAAGTGCGAGCCATATTGTTGGTCATAGTCAAATCGACCACCAAACGTTAAAGAGAGATTGTCTAGTAACGCCCATTCATCTTCGACAAATGCGGCCCATTGAGAGTTAGAAATACTTGTCCGATCAGATATCGTATTCGAAGTGAAGTCTTCCAATTTTCCATGGCTGCCTTCAAAACCCAACGTTGTCGTGTGGTTCTCCATCGGCATGACTAAACTGGTTTTAAATACCGTATTTTCAATCGTCATTTTACGGCTATTATTTTTATTTTCCTCATACTGAAGATAACTATCTGACTGGCCAAGGTTGCTCCAATCAGCTTGGTGACCTAATGCAAAGTGAGTACGACGATATTCATTTTCATTATCACTACAGACGCCTCGACATCCAGTTGCCTGAGCCGATTTACCCACATGGTTCGTCCGATCTTGAGCGGAAACGCCCGCCTCAAATTGAAGGCGGTGACGTTCATTCCATTGATAGGTTAATTTTGAGGTCAAATTACGTAGCGACTTATCACCATAACCGTACTCAATGTCATCTTCATCACGCTGAGTGGTTTGGCCGTAGAGCTGCAATGACAGCGCATCACTTAAAGGGCCCGTTACAAAAAAATTGGCACTCTGCTCGTCTCCGGATTGACGATTTTCTTGAATGACACTGCTAAGCTGGACATTACCTGACCAGTTTTTCTGATCTTTTCGAGTAATGATGTTGATAACGCCACCGATAGCATCTGATCCATATAAGGTAGACATCGGGCCACGAATGACTTCGATACGCTCTATCGATTGCAACGGTGGCAACCACCCTTGCTCAATTCCTGGGCCATCACTATTTGGCCGAGTTTGGCGCGAAGACTGACGACGACCATCAACAAGGATTAATGTATAGCTAGAGCCCATACCACGAATACTGATGTCGGTTTTATCTCCACCTTCTGTAACTACGACACCGGGGACACTACGTAACGCATCGGTCACATCACGATAATAACGAGACTCCAGTTCATCACGGGAGATCACACTAATACTTGCGGGGGCGTTTTGGACACTCTGTTCAAATCCTGCGGCTGTCACGACAAGAGTTTCATCCGCTTGAACAACCGGTTGAGCATTGACATGAGCACAGGCCAATATCCCTAGAGAAACGGCAATAGAAACTTGAGTCAGGTTAGGTCTAGACATTTACCACTCCATAAATGATAATTATTATTAATTAGAAAAAGGAATTATTCACATTTTCGCTTAATATAAAAGAGGCAGATATGGAATAGTTCAGACCACTTTTGGAACAACCAGTGAGTTTTCACTAACAAAGGTATCCCCATCATGCAGGATCTCAGTGCAATACGCGCGTTTTATGCACTCTGTCAATACAAAAGCCTTACCGCTGCAGCCAAAGCGTTATCCCAACCGAAGTCCACCCTAAGTCGACGCATTACCCAATTGGAAACCGATTTAGCACAAACTTTAGTGACTCGGCAGGGAAATAAACTATCACTCACTAAGGCGGGTGAGATTTTTTCAGTTTACGCTGAACAATTGCTCGATCTGGCGGTAAAAGGTCAAGAAGCCATTCACGAACTGAATAACCAAGTGAGTGGCGAGCTGACCTTGGTTATTCATCCCAGCTTAATCAGAGGATGGATGAGTAAAATTTTAGATGCATTCATGCAAGAACATCAGCATATCAAGATCAAGCTGCATAGCCAATTTCAGTTGGCCGAGCATCTATTAGACCCAGATTTAATAATATGGGTTGGGCCTATCTCTCCGACAGGTTACCACCGTGAGCCATTAGGACAATGGCACCATACGGTGTATGCTTCTCCTGATTACCTTGCTACCCATGCGCCGTTACAGCACCCACAAGAATTGCTTCATCATCCATGGATTGACTTTATCACTGTTGATCATAAGGCATTGGAATTACACCATAATACGTTAGGTCACTACACCTTACCGGTTATGGAAAGTCGCCTACAAAGCGATAATCTAGCCATGCAAGCTGATGCGATTGCAAAAGGACGGGGCGTCGGGCTACTTCCGACCTGGATCGCTAATGGCTTTGAACGAGCGCATCCAAACAGCTTATCTGCCTGCCTTAAGGGTTGGAAGTCATCTCCGATTGACGTACACGCCTTTTACCCGATTGGTCGACATCCATTACGATTAAGATTACTAATTGAAGCCGTACGTCAAGCGATACCAGTAGAATGGCAACAAGATTAAACATCATATACCCAAACAACTTGGAGGCGATGTGATTCGGTCAACGAACGTAGCCAACACCCCAGCAACTTCAAGTAAGAAGGGGATAAGCGGTAAAAAAGAAAAAGCCTTAGTTTCAATACTAAGGCTTCGTTTATCTGCTGCGTTTAGCGGTTGATTATGCCAGTAATTCGTTGGCTGTTTTCACGACATTTTCTGTCGTAAAACCAAACATTTTGAACAACTGATCCGCGGGCGCTGATTCACCAAAAGTCGTCATGCCGATGATCTTGCCGCCAAAACCAACGTACTTATACCAGAAATCAGCAATGCCTGCTTCAATCGCGATACGTTTGGTCACGTCTGCGGGTAATACCGCTTCACGATACGCGGCATCTTGCTTATCAAAGGTATCGGTAGAAGGCATTGAGACCACACGCACCTGTTTACCTTGCGCAGTCAGCTCTGCCGCTGCATTAATCGCTAGCTCAACTTCAGAGCCGGTCGCAATCAAAATAAGCTCTGGTTTGCCAGCGCAATCGTTAAGGATGTAACCCCCTTTGGTAATATCAGCCACTTGCGCTTCAGTGCGAGGTTGCTGAGCGAGATTTTGACGCGAGAAGATCAACGCGGAAGGCGCATCTTTACGCTCAATCGCCAGTTTCCAAGCAACGGCTGATTCCACTTGGTCACAAGGACGCCATGTGCTCATGTTTGGTGTTAAACGCAGGGAAGCCATTTGCTCCACCGGTTGGTGAGTTGGGCCATCTTCACCGAGACCAATCGAGTCATGGGTATACACTTGGATGTTTTGTACTTTCATCAACGCAGCCATACGCATCGCGTTACGGGCGTATTCCATAAACATCAGGAAGGTCGCACCGTAAGGAACGAAGCCGCCATGCAGAGCGATACCATTGATGATCGCCGTCATGCCAAATTCACGCACGCCATAATGGATATAATTACCGGAAAAATCTTCTGCCGTCAGAGATTGAGATCCTGACCACATAGTGAGGTTTGATGGCGCTAAGTCCGCCGAGCCGCCCATAAATTCTGGCAATAACTTACCAAACGCTTCGAGCGCGTTTTGAGACGCTTTACGTGAAGCAATATTGGCAGGGTTGGCTTGCAGGTTAGCGATAATCTCGCTGGTGGCAGCTTCCCAATTAGCTGGCAATTCACCCGCTACGCGGCGTTTGTATTCTGCGGCTTCTGCTGGGTAAGCTTTCGCGTAAGCAGCAAATTTCTCATTCCAAGCCGCTTCTTTGCTTGCACCGACTTGTTTAGCATCCCACTGTGCATAAATATCCGCAGGAATTTCAAATGGTGCGTGTTCCCAACCTAAGAATTCACGAGCCGCTTTGATTTCATCGTTGCCTAGTGGCGCACCATGGCAATCGTGTGAGCCGGCTTTATTAGGAGAGCCAAACCCGATAATGGTTTTGGTACAAATGAGGGTTGGGCGAGACGTTTCCGCTTTTGCCGCTTCGATCGCGGCATGAATCGCATCCGCATCATGGCCGTCAACCGCTGGGATCACATGCCAACCGTAAGCTTCAAAGCGTTTTGGTGTATCGTCAGAGAACCATCCTTCTACATGACCATCAATAGAGATGCCGTTGTCATCCCAAAAAGCAATCAGTTTGCCAAGGCCAAGCGTACCAGCAAGTGAACACGCTTCATGAGAAATGCCTTCCATTAAGCAGCCATCACCCATAAACACATAAGTAAAGTGATCGACAATATCGTGGCCTGGTTTATTAAATTGAGCGGCTAATGCTTTTTCTGCAATCGCCATCCCCACGGCATTAGTAATGCCTTGCCCGAGTGGGCCAGTTGTTGTTTCAATACCTGGCGCATAACCATATTCTGGGTGGCCTGGCGTTTTCGAGTGTAACTGACGGAAATTTTTTAGATCGTCAATCGAAAGCTCGTATCCTGTTAGGTGTAACAGTGAGTAAATTAGCATAGAACCGTGACCATTAGACAAGACAAAACGGTCGCGATCAGCCCAGTGTGGGTTTTGTGGATTGTGGTTTAAATGTGAACGCCACAGCACTTCAGCGATATCCGCCATCCCCATCGGGGCACCCGGGTGGCCAGAATTAGCTTTTTGAACGCCGTCCATGCTCAGAGCACGGATCGCATTGGCAAGTTGTTTGCGAGAAGACATGTCAACTCCTAAATGGGAAGTAAGCGAGATGAGTAAAAATCGAGGTCAGTATTGTCGCAAAGCCCCTCGGGCTCTGCAAACCTTTTGCTGGTGATTTATTCTATTTTTGCAAGGTGTTACCACATATTTCGGTATAACGATAAAAATCTTATAATTTTGAGCAAACGTTTGGCTATAAGATAAACTAAAAAAGAGCTTGTAATTTAAGCGCTGAAAACTAGAATAGACGTCTAGATGTAGAAACGCCTACATATTGAACAATTTCATCGTTCAGTCATTCTCGTTGACTGCTCGTTACTGATATAACTTTTTGGAGCTATCATGGCTAAACACTTGTTTACTTCTGAATCCGTATCAGAAGGTCATCCAGATAAAATTGCCGACCAAATCTCTGACGCGGTACTTGATGCCATTTTAGAACAAGATCCGAAAGCACGCGTCGCCTGTGAGACTTATGTCAAAACTGGCATGGTGATGGTTGGCGGCGAAATCACCACTTCAGCTTGGGTCGACATTGAAGAACTCACTCGTCACACTGTACGTGAGATTGGTTACACTCACTCGGATATGGGATTTGATGCCAATTCATGTGCAGTACTCAATACGATTGGCAAACAATCTCCAGATATAAATCAAGGGGTTGACAAAGCTGATCCGAAAGAACAAGGCGCGGGCGACCAGGGCATCATGTTTGGTTATGCGTGTAATGAAACTGACGTACTCATGCCGGCCCCCATTACTTATGCTCATCGCTTAATGCAACGCCAAGCTGAAGTTCGTAAAAACGGTACGCTTGAATGGCTACGCCCTGATGCGAAATCGCAAGTTACCTTCCAATATGATCAAGGAAACATCGTCGGCATCGACGCTGTCGTTCTGTCAACGCAACACAGTGATTCGGTTTCCACCGCCGATCTACGTGAAGGCGTCATGGAGGAAATCATCAAACCCGTTTTACCAGCCGAATGGTTAAGCAAAGAGACCAAATTCTTTATCAACCCAACGGGTCGTTTCGTGATTGGTGGCCCAATGGGCGACTGTGGCTTAACCGGACGTAAAATTATCGTTGATACCTATGGCGGCGCAGCTCGCCACGGTGGTGGAGCATTCTCAGGTAAAGATCCATCCAAAGTTGACCGTAGCGCTGCTTATGCTGCTCGTTATGTGGCGAAAAACATTGTGGCCGCGGGTATGGCTGATCGTTGTGAAATTCAGCTTTCCTACGCGATTGGCGTAGCTGATCCAACGTCTATTATGGTGGAGACTTTTGGCACAGAAAAAGTCTCACATGATATTATCATTGAGGCGGTACGCCAATTATTTGATCTCCGCCCTTATGGGTTACAAGAGATGCTGAACTTACTGCAACCAATTTATAAGAAAACCGCAGCCTATGGCCACTTTGGTCGAGAGGAATTCCCATGGGAAGCAACCGATAAAGCGGCCCAATTGCGTGATTTTGCTGGTATTAAGTAAATCAATACTTATTGATATAATAGAACCTCAGCCTCGGCTGGGGTTTTTTATTGGGAGTTCCCCTTGCTTGACTTTGAATTACACTATCGCGCTCACCGGCAAATAGAACACTGCATCAAACTGGCTAGTGACTATTTTGCTTATCCATTCCCTCTGCCGAGTCTCAACTTTAAACTGCGAGGCAAAACGGCAGGAAAAGCCTATCTTCAGCTATGGGAAATTCGTTTAAATCCTATTTTATTTATAGAAAACACACATGCGTTTCTCTCCGAAGTCATCCCCCATGAAATTGCCCACCTCATCACTTATCATCAATATGGTCGAGTTCGTCCTCATGGTGCAGAATGGCAACAGATAATGTCACAGGTGTTTCAGTGTGTTCCGCGCACCACTCACTCGTTTAATGTCCATTCTGTCCAAGGTAAAACATTCGAATATCGGTGTTCATGCCAAAGCTATCCGCTGTCGATACGCCGCCATAATAAAGTATTACGTCAACAAGCCACTTATCGCTGCCGACGCTGTCAACAGCCACTACATTTTACCGGCCAACAGCTAACTCGTTAATCGTTCGCTTCCCTAATGGATAGGCAGGCCATTTTTTGAGTGTTAGACTGAGAAAAATCATACTAAAACCAGTCTAAATTATGTTTCATTTTCGTTTGCTATCCACTATATGCCTACTGCTCTTTAGTCGTGGGCTATTTGCTTCTGCACCCACCTCTTTTTCTCAAGCCAAAAAAGCGGCAATCACGATTTATCAACAGCATCCGATCAGTTTTTACTGCGGATGTAACATTACTTGGAAAGGAAAAAAAGGGCTTCCTGAGCTTGAGTCTTGTGGCTACCAAATACGTAAACAAGCCGTACGAGCCAATCGTATAGAGTGGGAACATGTGGTCCCCGCTTGGCAATTTGGCCATCAATTGCAATGCTGGCAAGAAGGCGGTCGAAAAAATTGCACGCACCATGACCAACATTTTCGCCAAATGGAAGCCGATTTACACAACCTGACTCCGGCAATTGGTGAGGTTAACGGTGATCGCTCTAACTTTAATTTTAGTCAATGGAATGGTATTGATGGCGTCACTTATGGGCAGTGTGAAATGCAAGTCAATTTTGCTCAACGAAAGGCCATGCCACCGGCACGCGCACGCGGAGCCATTGCCCGAACTTATTGGTATATGAGCCAGCAATACGGTTTTCGTTTATCGAAACAGCAAGCCCAATTGATGCAGGTATGGGATAGCCAATATCCAGTTGACGAATGGGAATGTGAACGTGATCGACGAATTGCTAAAATTCAAGGCAACCATAACCCCTTTGTCTACAATCAGTGCCCTATCAATCACCCTTAACGACCAATGAGACAGCAGAGCGTATCACCGCTCTGCTTCTTGACGTTTAGCAAAATCGTTGCAGTTATCGCTAGGTGAGCTATGATCCCTTGCGAGGGTATCTTGAACTTTACCCCTTGTTTTTTATCGTATCAGCATCCATGTTATACACCCGAACAGCGAATCACAGCCCCCCCCAATCGCGAGTTAAACACCGCTTGGGTATATCATCAATCACTAGGAACTCGGCATGCGTATTCCACGAATCTATCATCCTTCTCCGATCACTCAATTAGGCTCCCTTGCACTAAGTGATGATGCCGCCAACCACATTGGTCGTGTGTTGCGTATGCAGCCCGGTCAAGCGGTCTGTTTGTTTGATGGCTCTGATGCTGAATTCCCAGCGGTTATCCAAGAGGTAGGCAAAAAGCAACTGCTAGTGGACGTCATTGAGCGCTTTGAAAACAGCATGGAATCCCCGCTTAACTTACACTTAGGGCAAGTTGTGTCTCGTGGGGATAAAATGGAATTTACCATTCAAAAATCTGTTGAGCTGGGAGTCAATACCATTACGCCGCTGTTATCTGAACGCTGTGGCGTCAAACTTGACGAAAAACGTTTCGAGAAAAAACTGCAACAGTGGCAAAAAATCGCCATTGCTGCCTGTGAGCAGTGCGGCCGAAATCGTGTTCCGGTGATTCGTCCCATTATGGCATTGGAAGCATGGTGCGCAGAACCAAGCGATGCCCTCAAACTCAATTTACATCCAAGAGCGCAATATTCAATTAACACCCTGCCAGCACCCGTCAATAAAGTGCGTTTGTTGATTGGCCCAGAAGGTGGTTTATCGGCCCAAGAAATAACCATGACCGAACAATATCACTTTTCAGAAACGCTGCTTGGACCTCGAGTGCTCAGAACAGAAACCGCAGCACTCACCGCTATTACCGCCCTACAAGTTCGCTTCGGCGATCTTGGCTAAAGGAGTTCCCAATGATTAAACTCGGTATCGTCATGGACCCGATTTCGTCCATCAATATCAAAAAAGATTCCAGCTTTGCCATGCTGTTAGAAGCCCAGCGCCGTGGTTATCAAATCCACTACATGGAAATGGCTGATTTACACTTAGATCAAGGTGTCGCTATGGCCGATACCAAAATTGTTGAAGTCAAACAAGATCCTAATGGTTGGTATGAGTTTAAATCTCAACAACCCCTAGCCTTGGCTGAACTTGATGTGATTTTAATGCGTAAAGATCCCCCTTTTGATACAGAATATATTTATGCGACCTATATTCTTGAACGCGCAGAAGATGAAGGCACCTTGATTGTCAATAAGCCGCAAAGCCTGCGCGACTGTAATGAAAAACTCTTTACCGCTTGGTTCCCAGAATTAACACCAACCACAATAGTGACCCGTAAAGCAGAAAAGATTAAAGCCTTTCGCCAGCAACATGGCGATGTGATATTAAAACCATTAGATGGTATGGGCGGTTCGTCTATCTTTCGAGTAAAAGAAGGCGATCCAAACGTCTCAGTAATCATTGAAACGCTGACCAATCACGGGCAAAACTATTGTATGGCACAGACCTTCGTCCCCGATATTAGCAATGGCGATAAGCGAATCTTAGTTGTGGATGGTGAACCAATGCCTTACTGCTTAGCACGCATTCCCGCAAAAGGTGAAACTCGCGGTAACTTAGCCGCTGGAGGAACAGGTCAAGCTCGCCCATTAAGTGAAACCGATAAAGCCATCGCTTTAGCGGTCGCTCCCATCTTGAAAGAAAAAGGGCTGATCTTTGTCGGTCTGGATGTCATTGGTGATAAACTGACTGAAATAAACGTCACCAGTCCAACTTGTATCCGTGAAATTGAAACCGCATTTGACATTTCAATTACCGGAAAACTAATGGATGCCATCGAACGTCGTATTAAAGCTTTATCCATG
The DNA here is from genome assembly GCF_009904905.1 of Vibrio sp. V30_P3S12P165. Lineage (NCBI taxonomy): Bacteria > Pseudomonadati > Pseudomonadota > Gammaproteobacteria > Vibrionales > Vibrionaceae > Vibrio > Vibrio sp. V30_P3S12P165. Next base: position 41,476 of record NZ_WXWH01000005.1, read on the forward strand.
TAGGAGCCCATGGCTCCTGAACGCTAAAGGATTGAAGATTAGATGAACCTAACTAATCATTTTCTCGTTGCTATGCCAAACATGCAGGATCCTTACTTCAAACGCAGTGTCATTTATCTCTGCGAACATAATGAAGAGGGCGCGATGGGGCTCATGATCAACGCACCTATCGATATTACCGTCAGCGGTATGTTAAAGCAGGTGGAAATTGAACCTGCTTACCCCCAGTCTCGGGATCAAAGTCTCAACAAACCGGTATTTAACGGTGGGCCTATCTCAGAAGATCGCGGTTTTGTGTTACATAAACCCAAAGATCATTATGAATCGACCATTCAAATGACCGATGATATCTCGGTAACAACCTCAAAAGATATCCTCAGCGTGTTAGGTACTGATGCTGAACCAAATGGTTATATCGTTGCGCTTGGTTATGCCGGTTGGTCTCCCGGCCAATTGGAGAAGGAGTTGACCGAAAATTCATGGCTGACCATAGAAGCCGATGCCGACTTGATTTTTGATACGCCTGTGCATGAAAAATGGCATAAGGCGATAAAAAAACTGGGGATCGACCCTATTCAATTGTCTCCTCAATCTGGACATGCCTAACCTTGTATCGCCTTTAATGACAATTAAAGGCGATATTGTTATGAGAATTTAATTATGTCACGCACCATCATGGCCTTTGACTATGGAACCCAAAGTATTGGCAGCGCTATTGGTCAAGAAATTACTGGAACCGCTTCGCCACTCAAAGCGTTTAAAGCCACCGACGGCATTCCGAATTGGGATGAAATAGCCAAACAAATCAAAGAGTGGCAGCCCAATTTATTAGTGGTTGGGCTCCCCACCGACTTACAAGGAAATGCACTAGAAACGATTACCCCACGTGCAAAAAAATTTGCCAATCGCCTACATGGGCGCTTTGGTTTGCCGGTAGAACTGCATGATGAACGCTTATCGACCAAAGAAGCTCGTTCTGAACTCTTTTCTAGGGGCGGCTACAAAGCATTAAGTAAAGGCAATATCGACTGCCAATCCGCTGTGGTTATTCTGGAAAGTTGGTTTGAGAGGCAGTGGTCAGCGTAGAAAAGCGCCATCCCCAATATTGGTTGGGGACGGCAAACAAACTTAATCCATATCGATTTTAATATCATCCAGTGCTCCAGAGGCATAACTCTCCCCTCGCTGGGTTTTGAGCATCAATCTTAAATCATTACCTGAGTCGGCACTATGTAGCGCATCTTGTTCGCTGATTTGCTCATCCATCACCAAACGATAAAGCGCTTGGTCAAAGGTTTGCATTCCTATTTCTGTTGATTTTGCCATGGTAGGTTTCAGTTCATGCAACTCACCACGGCGAATGATGTCGGCCACCCTCGGGCTATTGAGCAGCACTTCAAATACCCCGTGTCGCCCTTGCCCTTGTTTATCTCGAATCAGTTGCTGACCAATCACCCCTTTTAGATTCATCGATAAATCGAATAAAAACTGCTCTTTTTGCTCTTTTGGCACCAGATGTAAAATTCGCTCTAACGCTTGGTTCGCATTATTCGCATGTAAAGTTGCCATGCATAAATGCCCTGTTTCGGCGAATGTCATCGCGTATTCCATTGTTTCACGAGTGCGTATTTCACCAATCAAAATCATATCTGGAGCTTGACGAAGTGAATTCTTCAGTGCCACTTCATAGCTTTGGGTATCAAGGCCCACTTCTCGTTGGGTAACAATACAACCTTGATGGGGATGGACAAATTCAATCGGATCTTCCACGGTCAAAATATGCCCACTACTTTGTGCATTACGATACCCTGTCATTGCAGCCATCGTTGTCGATTTACCCGACCCCGTAGCCCCAACAACTAAGACAAGCCCCCGTTTCGCCAGCGCAAGATCTTTTAATACCTCTGGCAATTTAAGTTCATCAAACGTCGGGATATGGGTTTCAATACGTCGAATCACCGCACCCGGTAATTCTCGTTGATAAAAAGCACTCACGCGAAAGCGTCCATCGTCGCGTACAATGGCAAAATTAGCTTCACGCGTTTCACTCAATTCATTTTGTTTATCCAGATCCATCATCCGAGCCAGCAGAGCTTTCACTTGTGACTCGGTTAATGGTTCTCCCTCAGCTTGCAGTTGACCATTCACTCGGTAGATGATGGGTGCGGCCACCGTGATGTATAAATCGGACGCCTTATGCGTCAACATGCCTTGTAATATCGTATCCAGTTGCATCATTCGCCTCTCTTAAAAAGTCGATATTTCTAATTCGATCTTTTTTTGTACTTCTTGAGGCTCAACCACGCCCTGAGCCATTAATTGCTTCGCATGTTGCTCCATCGTTTGCATCCCATGTGCTGCGCCAGTTTGAATAATGGAGTACATCTGTGCCACTTTATCTTCACGGATCAAGTTGCGGATAGCCGGCGTCGCTAACATAATTTCATGACAAGCGACACGTCCACCACCAAATCGCTTTAATAATTTCTGAGCAATCACCGCTCGCATCGATTCTGATAGCATGGAGCGCACCATATCTTTATCACTACCGGGGAACACATCGATGATTCGATCAATGGTTTTTGCCGCTGAGCTGGTGTGTAGCGTGCCAAAAACTAAATGGCCAGTTTCTGCGGCGGTTAAGGCTAAGCTAATGGTCTCTTGATCACGTAACTCACCGACCAAAATCACATCAGGATCTTCACGTAACGCACTGCGCAGCGCATTTTTAAAACTGTGCGTATCCCGATGCACTTCACGCTGGTTCACCAAACATTTGTGGTTACTGTGGACAAATTCAATCGGATCTTCAATTGTTAAAATATGCTTATTGTGATGAGTATTGATATAATCAACCATAGCCGCTAGCGTGGTTGATTTACCTGACCCGGTTGGCCCGGTGACGAGGACCAGCCCTTTTTCATAATTGGCAATTTTTTTGAAGATTTCAGGAGCATCGAGCTGATCCAGGGTTGGAATCGCCGTCGGAATGGTTCGAAAAACAGCAGAGCAGCCACGAGCTTGATGAAAAGCATTGACACGAAAACGACCAACATTAGGAAGTTCAAAAGAAAAATCCACTTCCAATCGTTCTTCGTATTCACTACGCTGAGCATCGTTCATGATTTCAAAAATTAATCGATGCACATCAGAGTGGTTCAAAGCAGGCACACCGAGCTTTCTTACTTCCCCATCAATGCGAACCATCGGTGGAACGCCTGCAGAAAGGTGTAGATCCGAAGCATTATGCTTTACACTAAAATCCAGTAACTCTGAAATATCCATTTATTTTCCTTAAGTTAAGTCGAGCTATGAGTAGTATTCAACAAAATCTTCAACTGATCACCTCACAGATTAACAGCGCACAACAAAAGTGTGGACGCTCTCCAAGCTCTGTGCAACTTTTAGCGGTCAGTAAAACAAAACCAGTCGAGGCAATTCTCGAAGCGGCTCAAGCCGGGCAAATCGCATTTGGTGAAAACTATGTGCAAGAAGGAGTTAATAAGATCCAGTATTTTGCCGAACATCACCCTGAACTCAAATTGGAGTGGCACTTTATTGGCCCACTACAGTCAAATAAAACACGGCTCATTGCTGAGCATTTCGATTGGATGCACACCATCGATCGGGCCAAAATAGCCCAAAGGTTAAGTGAGCAGCGCCCAGCCAATAAGCCCCCGCTACAAGTGTTAATTCAAGTGAATACCAGCGGTGAAATGTCGAAATCAGGCATTTCTGAAAATGAACTTCTCCCGTTGGCGGAGTTGATTTCTCATCTTCCTAACCTCACGTTAAGAGGGTTGATGTCGATACCGGAGAATGTGGCAGACTATTCCGCTCAACTGGCCGCATTTCAGCGTTTAGCGCAATTAAAAACACAACTGGGCAAAACCTATCCGCATCTTGACACATTATCAATGGGAATGAGCGGCGATATGGATGCCGCTATCGCGGCAGGCAGTACGATTGTTCGTATCGGAACCGCTATTTTTGGCCAACGAGATTACCGCACAGCATAAAACATTAGGGTACAGATTAATCATGGAACAGAGAACCATCGCTTTTATCGGAGCTGGCAATATGGCACACGCGATTATCGCCGGTTTAATCGCCAGCGGCTATAATCCACAGCGCATCATTGCCAGTGCCCCTTCGCAAGAACATTTAACCTCACTGAAAGAAAAATATGCCGTACAGACTACCAGTGATAATCTTGCTGCCGCTAAACAAGCTGATGTTGTGGTATTAGCGGTCAAACCTCAGTTGATGGCAGAAGTGTGTCAACCGCTCCAAGCTATCGACTTTTCAAACAAGTTGGTGATCTCCATTGCTGCTGGGGTATCGGTGGCACGGCTAAATCAACTATTGGCTTGCCAGCCCGCTTTAGTACGAGTGATGCCTAATACGCCTTCTTTGGTTAATCGCGGGATGGCTGGCTTATTTGCCGCGGAAGGCACTCAAGAGCAGGACAAACTATTCACCCGTCAACTGATGTCGGCGGTTGGAAAAACCTGTTGGGTCAAACACGAAGGGGAAATTAATAATGTGATTGCTGCTGCAGGCAGTGCTCCTGCCTACTTTTTCCTCTTTATGGAAGCGATGCAAGCGGAAGCAATCGCACAAGGGTTTGATCAAGAAACGGCTCGTCTGCTCGTGCAACAATCCGCACTCGGGGCAGCGGAAATGGTGCAGGCCAACCCAGAGATTGAGCTTGCCACTTTACGTGAGCAAGTCACCTCAAAAGGTGGCACCACCGCGGAAGCGATCCGCACTTTTAATGAGCATCAATTGTCTGACATTGTGGCTAAAGCGATGCGTGCCGCAGTAACACGAGCACAAGAGATGGAAAAACTATTTTAAATGAATGACGGTTTCAGTACTCTATCGATAAATTTGTAATAAGGGCATCTTATGAATGCAATGAGTTTTTTAGTCTCCACCCTGTTTGATATTTATATCATGGTGGTTATTTTGCGAATTTGGTTACAGGCTGCACGGGCTGATTTCTATAATCCATTTTCACAATTTATTGTGAAAGCGACACAGCCGGTTGTCGGCCCACTACGACGTTTGATTCCTTCTATTGGTAGCGTTGATCTTGCTACTATACTGTTTGCTTATGTGCTATGTGTCGTAAAATTTTTCGCCTTGATTTTTATCGCTTCAAACGGTTCTTCTGCCAGCTTTAATGCCTACTTTTTATTCTTAGGACTGCTTTCGTTAATTAAAGCGGCTGGCGGCTTACTGTTTTGGGTACTATTGATTCGCGCGATCCTCAGTTGGGTCAGCCAAGGCCGCAGCCCTATCGAATATGTTTTCCATCAATTAACCGAACCCATGCTGGCACCGATTCGTCGCATCATTCCGGTGATGGGTGGTTTTGACCTCAGCGTCTTAGTGCTGTTTATTGTATTACAATTTGCTAACTTTTTGATGGGCGATATTATCGGCCCTCTTTGGTATCAACTATAATGAAGGCCGTTTGGTGTGAAGGAGCCGATCTCTGCTTGAAACTCTATATTCAACCAAAAGCAAGCCGAGATGCTCTGGTCGGGTTACATGGCGATGAGTTCAAACTCGCCATCACCGCACCACCGGTCGATGGTAAAGCCAATGCTCATTTAATCAAATATTTAGCCAAACAGTGCAAAGTGGCCAAAGGAGCCATTGAGATAGAAAAAGGAGAATTGGGACGCCATAAACAGGTACGCATCCACTCTCCTTGTATCATTCCAGTCGAGATCCAAGCGTTACTCTGACCCCTCGTTTGGGGGGCATTTTTATCAGGAGATCCCATGCGTCAATGGTTATATGCGCTACTACTCGCTTGTTTTGCCCTACCAAGTAGTGCAGAGCAATCGATCCGAATGAAAGATATTGAGGTTCATTACTCTGCCTTTAATTCGACATTTTTAACCCCACAGGTAGCACAAAGTTATCAGCTCACGCGCAATGGTTATTCAGCCATTTTAAATATCAGCGTATTGGACAACGCCTCGTTAGGAAAGCCTGCTGTAGAGGCACAAATTTCCGGACACGCTCGCAACCTCCTCGGTCAAACGCGCCCACTCCAATTTCGAACCATCAAAGAAGGACAAGCGATTTACTACCTTGCTGAGTTTGCTATCAGCCATGAAGAAAATCTTACCTTTGATATTGATGTTTCAGCAGGAAATAAAGGCGCTGGAAAACTGCGTTTTACGCAAAAGTTTTACGTACAGCCATAACTCAACCCTCTCCACGAGAAAAGTATGAAGAAAATAGTATTAGCCACGGGAAACCAAGGTAAAGTTAGAGAAATGGCCGGTTTACTGGCCGATTTTGGCTTTGACGTTGTCGCACAAAGTGAATTCAATGTCTCAGACGTCGCCGAAACAGGCACCACTTTTATTGAAAATGCGATCATCAAAGCTCGCCATGCCGCGAAAGAGACCGGGCTTGCAGCCATTGCTGATGACTCAGGTTTAGAAGTGGACTATCTCAATGGAGCACCAGGGATTTATTCTGCCCGCTACGCCGGAGAGCATGCCAGTGATGCAGAGAACATCGCCAAACTACTTGAGGCTCTCAAAGCGGTACCACCAGCGCAAAGAACGGCTCGCTTCCATTGCGTATTAGTTTTGATGCGCCATGCTAATGATCCGACACCGATCGTTTGCCATGGTCAGTGGGAAGGCCTTATCTTGTCCCAAACTCAAGGTAGTAACGGCTTTGGCTACGATCCTCTGTTTTGGGTGCCAGAAGAACAGTGCTCCTCAGCGCAACTGGAGCCAATGCGTAAAAAACAACTCTCTCACCGTGGTCAAGCACTCAAACAACTGTTTACCTTGCTCACTGAACATCCGCTCCAATAAGAGAACATAATGCTTACTCCTCCCGCTCTTAGCCTCTATGTCCACATTCCTTGGTGCGTCCAAAAATGCCCTTATTGTGATTTTAACTCTCATGCCTTAAAAGCAGAGATTCCTGAACAGGAATATCTACAAGCGTTATTGGAAGATCTTGATACTGACATTGAAAAATATCGCCTTAATGATGCGCCACGTCTCCTACACTCCATTTTCATTGGTGGTGGCACACCCAGCTTAATTTCAGCACAAGGAATTGCGCAATTGCTGAAAGGAATAGCGCAACGCCTACCCTTTCAACCTGACATTGAAATCACCATGGAAGCCAACCCGGGAACGGTAGAAGCCGAGCGTTTTGCGGGGTATAAGAAAGCGGGAGTGACTCGGATCTCCATTGGTGTACAAAGTTTTGCCGAAGAAAAGCTGAAGCGGCTTGGACGAATTCATGGCAAGCAGGAAGCGATCAACGCTGCTCAGTTGGCACACAAGATTGGCTTAACCAGTTTTAATCTGGATTTGATGCATGGTTTGCCGGATCAAACCTTAGCACAAGCGCTAGCGGATCTCGATCAAGCCATCGCACTCGATCCGCCACACCTTTCTTGGTATCAACTCACCATTGAGCCAAATACCGTTTTTCATTATCAGCCTCCCGTGTTACCTGATGATGATGCACTGTGGGATATTTTTGAACTTGGCCATCAAAAATTAACCCAAGCCGGCTATGTGCAGTATGAAATCTCTGGCTACAGCAAGCCAGATTATCAATGCCAACACAACCTCAATTACTGGCGGTTTGGTGATTACTTAGGGATTGGTTGCGGTGCTCATGGCAAAGTGAGCTTTGCCGACGGACGAATCATTCGTACCACCAAAATTAAACACCCACGAGGGTATTTAGCCGCTTATCAAAACATGGTAAAACCGTATTTAGATAGCGAACATGAGGTTGAAATGGTTGATAGACCCTTTGAGTTTTTTATGAATCGCTTTCGTCTGCTTGAAGCCTGCCCAAAACAAGCCTTTATTGATAGTACAGGGCTAGCTCTGGATGCAATTGCAAAACCCATGCACTGGGCGGTCGAGATGGGCTATGTGCAGGATAACCCGTTGGGTTGGCAAATCACTGAACGAGGAAAACTTTTCCTCAACGATCTACTCGCCGCCTTCATGACCGATGATTAACGCTCATTCGATCCTCACTATTGGTGAGGATCTTAGAAAATTGATCGCCCTATCCGCTCAGACAATAATTCCAACGCTTTAGTGCCTGTCAGTGAGTTCCCCGATGAATTAAGTTCAGGTGACCAAACCGCAATAGTCATTTCTCCCGGGACTATCGCAATAATTCCACCACCAACGCCTGATTTGCCAGGCATGCCGACTCGATAAGCAAATTCTCCCGCCTCATCATAAAGGCCACAGGTCGCCAGTAACGCATTTAATTGTTTACTTTGCGTAGCGCTGATCACACGCTGCCCTGTTTGTACAGAAACGCCCTTATTCGCTAAATAACTAAACGTTTTCGCCAGTTCAATACAACTCATTTTCAGTGCACAAGCGTGAAAATAATTGTTCAGTACGGGAATAACATCATTGTCAAAATTACCAAATGAACGCATTAAGTAGGCAATCGCCGCATTACGATCGCTGTGTTGCATTTCTGATGCAGCCACCACTTTGTCATACACAATTTGTGGCTCACCACTGAGTTGGCGTACAAATTCGAGTAACCGTTGCCGAGGAGCCGATAAGCGACTATGCAGCATATCTGCAATCACAATCGCGCCGGCATTGATAAAAGGATTACGCGGAATGCCCTGCTCCATTTCGAGCTGAATTAAAGAGTTAAATGCTTGCCCTGAGGGCTCTTTACCAACGCGAAGCCAAAGTTCTTCTGGTTTATAAAGCCCCATCGCTAAGGTGAGACTCAACACTTTAGAAATCGATTGAATTGAAAAACCTTCATCGGCATCCCCGGCGCTTATCACTTCACCTCGGTTGGTATAAACCGCAATGGCTAATTTATGGCTCGCAACCCGCGCTAGGGCAGGTATATAACTGGCCACCTTTCCTTGACCAATTAATGGACGAACTTCATCCAGAATATTCGTCAAAATATCTTTTGTCGGTTTCATGATCTGAGCTTTACTGATTATTATTGTCGAATCGAGCGATTAAAAAAGCCAACACCATGATGAGCACAATGTTGGCTTTACTGTTCTTGTGTGCTGAAACTAGTATCTTTCGCACCTTGCTAGTTTGTCCAGCCTTAACTGATGCGTTGGTATTGAATGTCCCAAACGCCATGCCCCAATCGATGGCCACGCTGTTCAAACTTGGTTAAAGGACGACTTTCTGGACGAGGGATATAATCACCATTCTCAGCAAGGTTAATAAAACCCGGAGCCTGATTCATCACTTCAATCATGTGCTCTGCGTAGTTTTCCCAATCGGTTGCCATATGGAAAACGCCTTGACCAACCAATAATTTCTGACGAACCATCTCGGCAAATTCCAGTTGAACAATACGACGTTTATGGTGGCGTTTTTTATGCCAAGGGTCAGGGAAAAATAGCTGCAAGGTCGCCAAACTGTTATCTGGAATCATATGAGCAAAAACTTCTACTGCATCATGACACATGACACGGAGATTAGTTACACCGGCATCACGAGCCGACGCTAAACAAGCCCCTACACCTGGGCTATGTACTTCAATACCAATAAAGTTTTTCTCTGGCGCATTTTTGGCCATTTCAACCAAAGAAGCGCCCATCCCAAAACCGATTTCCAATACAACAGGATGATCATTACCAAAAACCTCAACCCAATCGAGCCGCTGATCCTGATAATCAATACCCATGGTTGGCCAACACGCTTTCATTGCGGCTTCTTGACCTTTGGTTAACCGACCTTCACGACGGACAAAACTGCGAATTCTACGCATTACTTTACCGTCTTCATTCCGTTCGTTCGTGGTGACTTCACTCATTGATATTGCCTGTCTATTTTTTAATCTTGACTGAAAGGGAGTGTGATTATCCAAAGAATTGCGTGTCGTGCAAGTGTTATTCTTCACTCGTGAATAACCATGGTTCCTGAATAACCATGGTTCGTGAATAACCATAGTTCATAAAAATAAGAGGGGAGTAATCACTATCCTTAATCGCCAAATTGATAACCCTATAATTTATCGGTTGTACTTTGATACCATTCTATGGTGCAATTTTGTCCCATTATTTTATTATCATTGAGTAAGTTGTGACTCCATTTGCTAAGGCTATTATTACTTGGTACAACGCTTACGGTCGTAAAGACCTTCCCTGGCAACAGAACAAAAGCGCTTATAGTGTCTGGATATCGGAAATCATGCTTCAACAGACGCAAGTAACAACCGTAATTCCTTATTATCAAAAGTTTATCACTCGCTTCCCCAGCGTAGAAGAATTAGCACGGGCTGAACAAGATGAAGTGCTTCATTATTGGACAGGGCTTGGTTATTACGCTAGAGCTCGTAATCTGCACAAAACCGCTAAAATCGTGGTGGAAGAATATAATGGACATTTCCCAACCCAACTTGAACAGATGAATGCGTTACCGGGAGTGGGTCGTTCCACCGCAGCAGCGGTACTTTCCTCTGTCTTTAACAAACCCCACGCGATTTTAGATGGTAATGTAAAACGAACCTTAGCTCGTTGCTTTGCTGTTGAAGGCTGGCCAGGTAAAAAAAACGTAGAAAATCAGCTATGGCAATACGCAGAACAACATACACCAACTACGGATGTTGATAAATATAACCAAGCAATGATGGATATGGGGGCAATGATTTGTACTCGCAGCAAACCTAAGTGCACACTATGTCCTGTCGCGTCATTCTGTATCGCCAAACAGCAAGGTAACCCACTAGATTACCCAGCGAAAAAACCAAAAACGGACAAACCGACCAAACAAACTTGCTTCATTATTCTTTATCATCAAGGGGATGTATGGCTTGAACAACGCCCACAAATCGGTATTTGGGGCGGATTATTTTGCTTTCCACAACACAGTGATATGGATATAAAACACACTCTAGCAATGCGTGGAATCAGCAATACTCAAATCCAGCATCAAAAAACCTTAATTGCCTTTCGACACACTTTTAGTCATTACCATTTGGATATCACCCCTGTTCTATTAGAATTGACCGATAAACCCAACATCATCATGGAAGGAAACAAAGGTCTTTGGTATAACTTAACTCGTCCGGAAGAAGTCGGTTTAGCTGCCCCCGTTAAGCAGTTAATCAGCGGCCTGCCGTTTGAAATTCATTCATAATTCATCAAGAGGAAATAATTATGAGTCGCACGGTATTTTGTGCTCGTTTACAAAAAGAAGCTGACGGTCTGGATTTTCAGCTTTATCCAGGAGAATTGGGCAAACGCATCTTCGATAACATCTCTAAAGAAGCTTGGGCCCAATGGCAAACCAAACAAACCATGCTCATCAACGAAAAAAAATTAAATATGATGGATGCTGAACATCGCAAACTGCTTGAGCAAGAGATGGTCAACTTTCTCTTTGAAGGAAAAGAAGTCCATATCGAAGGCTATACCCCACCAAGCGAAGCATAATCTTCATTGATCACCGTTGGAAATTTGGGCTATCGCCCTAATTTCCTCGCTATATTTACCTGAGAAATGCATGAAAAAGTGTCTTTATTGTCTGGCCACGCTATTGGTATTGGTCGGTTGTAGCCGAGAGTTTATCGAACGTATTTATGATATTAATTATGAACCAACCAATCGATTTGCGAAAAATCTTGCCCAATTACCCGGTCAATTTGAAAAAGACACCGCAGCACTGGATGCACTGATTCATTCCTTTTCTGGTAATATCGAAAAACGTTGGGGACACAACGCAATCAAGATTGCGGGAAAAAGCAACTATGTTAAATACATAGATAACTACCTCAGTCGTACCGAAGTGAATTTTAGTGACGGTAAAATTTTAGTCGAAACCATCTCACCGACTGATCCAAAAGAACATTTAAAACAAGCGATCATCACCACACTACTAACACCCGACGATCCAGCCAGTGTCGATCTTTTTTCTTCCAAAAATATTGAATTAAAGGGCCAGCCTTTTTTATATCAACAAGTGCTCGATCAAGATAAAAAACCGATCCAATGGCGCTGGCGCGCAAACCGCTTTGCTGATTACTTGATAGCGCATCATCTCAAAGTCAAGCAAGTCGACTTTAAAAAATCCTATTACGTAGAAATTCCGATGGTTGAAGACCAAATGCAGATCCGCAGCTATCAATATGCCGATATTGTTCGTCGCGCTTCACGTAAATACGACATCCCAGAAGATTTGATCTACGCGATCATTAAAACCGAAAGTAGTTTTAACCCTTACGCGGTCAGCTGGGCCAATGCCTATGGTTTGATGCAGGTTGTACCTAAAACCGCAGGACGTGACGTATTTAATTTAGTCAAAAATCGTGCTGGAGAACCTTCACCAGAATATCTGTTTAACCCTGAAAATAATATTGACACCGGCACAGCCTACTTCTACCTACTTAAAAATCGTTATTTGAAAGATGTTCGTCATCCCCTTTCTCTTGAATACAGCATGATTTCTGCTTACAACGGAGGCGCTGGCGGGGTACTCCGAACATTCCATCGAGATCGACAACGAGCAATGAATGATTTAAATCGTTTACAACCCAATCAAGTTTATTGGGCATTAACTAAAAAACATCCCAATGCAGAAGCAAGACGCTACCTTGAAAAAGTCACTCGCTATAAACAAGATTTTCATAAGAAATAAGAAAAACCACAAAATTGCCTAAAATAGCGACGCTTGAAGCGGTTTTTCAGTTTTTTTCTAAAAACCAGTTGACGTGGCAGAGGAAAATCCGTTTAATAGCGCTCCGTTGCCCGGATAGCTCAGTCGGTAGAGCAGAGGATTGAAAATCCTCGTGTCGGTGGTTCGATTCCGCCTCCGGGCACCACAAATTTTATTGTTGGTGCTGTTTTCAGTAGCAACAAGCAATAAATTAAGTGCGCCGACTTAGCTCAGTAGGTAGAGCAACTGACTTGTAATCAGTAGGTCACCAGTTCGATTCCGGTAGTCGGCACCATTTATTGCCTCGATAGCTCAGTCGGTAGAGCAGAGGATTGAAAATCCTCGTGTCGGTGGTTCGATTCCGCCTCGAGGCACCATATTAAAGCTGTTCCTCCTTAGCTCAGTTGGTAGAGCGACGGACTGTTAATCCGCAGGTCGCTGGTTCGAGCCCAGCAGGAGGAGCCACTATTCAAAGCCCAGTCACTGACTGGGCTTTTGTTTTTTTTATTCTTTATGACGCCCGCTCAATCGCTTATTCCTTCGTTGCTCAACGCTTCCATCATCGCCTTAATGTACTTTCCTGCTTGCTCAATAAATCAACATCAATAATGACGTTAGAGAAACTAAGCTTTCTGATAAAAAGAAAAGCCTCGTTAGGTGACTTTTCTCTATTTGCTGGGTAAATTTTGCTGCCTCTTGCTTCATTCTGCTTATCTTTAGTGGCCCGTTTCCCTAACGATTCCGATTAAAAATGGATAAAAACAGCCCACTGAGTATAGAAAATCACCAAACGAGTTTTTTTTTGCATTTTACTGTTGACGAAGAATCGGAAAACTCGTTTAATACACCCCGTTGCCTCGATAGCTCAGTCGGTAGAGCAGAGGATTGAAAATCCTCGTGTCGGTGGTTCGATTCCGCCTCGAGGCACCATTATTCAAATGAATATGGGTGCAATACCGATATCATGAAAAGATAAATATGCGCCGGCTTAGCTCAGTTGGTAGAGCAACTGACTTGTAATCAGTAGGTCGCCAGTTCGACTCCGGCAGCCGGCACCATTTATCTAAAAGTTTGTTCCTCCTTAGCTCAGTTGGTAGAGCGACGGACTGTTAATCCGCAGGTCGCTGGTTCGAGCCCAGCAGGAGGAGCCAAATCTTATTAAATAGGGTAACTACCTTGTTTAATTAAGCCGACTTAGCTCAGTAGGTAGAGCAACTGACTTGTAATCAGTAGGTCACCAGTTCGATTCCGGTAGTCGGCACCATTAAAATTTATTCCTCCTTAGCTCAGTTGGTAGAGCGACGGACTGTTAATCCGCAGGTCGCTGGTTCGAGCCCAGCAGGAGGAGCCAAATTTTAAAGCCCAGTCAATGACTGGGCTTTTTTTGTTTTCGGCTAAATATCGACGATAATCAATTCTCGGTCACCGGCTACCGAGAATTGAACCTATCACTAAAATAGAGTATCAAACCTTATTTGATCCCCTTCTCTTTTTTTATCAGATCATAAGCATGTTGGATTTCTTGTGATTTTTCTTTTGCCATATTCATCATTTCAGGCGGTAACCCTTTTGCCATCAACTTGTCAGGGTGATGTTCATTCATCAACTTACGATAAGCCCGCTTAATTTCTTTGGCATCCGCGTCCTCACTCACACCCAAAACAGAAAAAGCATCAGCTAATCGATCTTGATTTGTTGCTTGCTGCCATTGATGAGAGCCAGAATGATGGTTTTGTTCACGACCGAAACCGCCAAAGCCACCACCAGATTGAAAACGAAAAGCCGCTTCTTGCATACGCAGACGACGCTCTAGTTGATCTGAAGAAAAACCAAGCCCTTGGGCAACCTTGTGCAGAACCTGCCGCTCACTAGGATGTAATGAGCCATCAGCAAAGGCAGCTGAAATCTGAAGCTCAAGGAAGAATTGTAATAAGTCAAAACGCCCCCCGGTAAAAAATCGCACATTCTCTAGGGTTTCTTGCAGCGGGAAATCAGCACTTTTCCCCTCACGAAACGCCTCTTGTGCAGCGCGACGCTGTTCACCATACAAGTTCATACGCTCCATCATCACACTGGCAAGGTGAATTTCTTGTTGAGTCACCTGCCCTTTGGCTTTTGCGACATGCCCCATAACAGCAAAAGCAGCTTTAAAAAACTCCTCTTGCCGTTCCGATTGGCTGGGCCCTGAAGTATTAAAGCTTCCACCACCAAATGGGTTCTGGCTACGCTGACGAGCTTTATCAAACTGATGGCCAAGAAAAAGGCCAAAGATTGCGCCAAACGGTCCTCCAAACAGGAAGCCGAAGAAAGCGCCAAGTATTTTGCCAAAAATATGCATTTATGTGCTCTCAATCTATGAATTTTTTAGGTGTGCTGTGGTCTGATAGTGCCGGGAGCGTTAAATTCCTTTATGATAAGGAACATTTTATTGACTTATCACTCCTAAAGTCGGAATCAAACAAGCTCAACAGGATAGTACAACTCGATGTCACGTTTTTCCCGCACATTTTTAGCCGCTTCCATTAGCGCCGCGCTCTTTGCGCCACAAACTCAAGCAGACACTACGGTGGATGAGAGTGTGCAGGAACTGCTCACTATCGATCAATGCTTAGTTGACCAACCTGAATCGGAAAATCCGAGCGCACAGCCTATCAATGTCGAAGCGGATAAGCTAGAAGCAATTCATGGTGAACGAGCGACCTATTCAGGTAACGTCGTGGTGATTCAGGGGCAAAAGCAGATTCATGCCAACAGCGTAACTTTACACCAGCAAGACAATATTGTGATTGCTGAAGGTGAGGTTAAATTTAGTGATGGCCAAGTCAAAGCGACCTCTGATCGTGCAACCAATAATTTAAATACCGATCAGATGACATTGGAAAATACCCAATATCAATTTTTATGTCAGCCCGGTAGAGGGCATGCTGCCTATATTGCCAAAACAGGCAAAGCGATATACGAAATTGATGACGGTTCGATTACTTCGTGTCCTGAAGGCGATAATGCTTGGCGACTGCGGGCATCGAGCATCGATGTGGATCAAAATGAAGAGCGAGCGACTTTTTATAATCCACGCTTGGAAGTGCAAAATATTCCTATTTTTTATTTACCCTACCTAACCGTTCCTATTGGTGACACACGAAAAACCGGCTTCCTCTATCCGAGTTTTTCATACGGATCGCGTGATGGCTTTGAGATCAATGTTCCTTTTTATTGGAACTTAGCGCCCGATTATGACTTAGAAACGTCAGTACGCTATATGGAGAATCGTGGCCCCCAATTGAATGCACTATTTCGTTATCTCACCACATTTGGACAAGGTGATATTAAAGCTGAGTATTTACCGGATGATAACCTTTACCCAGAAAAAGGCGATCGCTGGGCTTTCCAATACAAACATAGCGGTATTTATCAACAAGCATGGAAGTTCGATCTCGACTACTCTCGGGTAAGTGATATTGAATATTTCTCAGATCTCAGCTCTGGTGTTGGTCATCGTGAAGATGGCCAGCTCATTCAACAAGGTCGAGTTACTTATCGAAGTGCGACATGGGATGCATCATTACTCGCGAGAGATTTTCAAGTCTTAACGACGGGCGATAACCAACCCTATCGTTTAATGCCTCAAATTGCGTTTAATTATTATGCGCCTGAAGTATTACGCTACCTAAATTTGGATGTAAAAAGTCATATTTCTCGTTTTGACACCGATGCCCCAGGAAAACCATCAGCAACGCGTGCTCATATCGAGCCGGGCATAACCATTCCACTCGGCAATACATGGGGAACCTGGACAACTGAAGCTCGGGTACTTGGCACGTATTACAAACAAGATTTAAAAGGAGTCAACAACAGTGACTATCAAGATCTTGAGGAAGAGGTTTCACGAGTCATTCCTGAGTTCAGAACTCATGCTGGAATTATTCTTGAGCGCGATACCGTGTTATTTAATGACTATACCCAAACACTAGAGCCGCAAATTCAATATTTGTATGTTCCAAAAGAAGATCAGAGAAAAATCGCTCTGTATGACACCACCCTGCTGCAAACCGATTACTATGGTTTGTTCCGCAGCCGTAAATACAGCAGTGTTGACTATATCGCGCCAGCGAACCAAATAAGCTATGGAGCATCCACTCGTTTCTTTGATGATCAATACAAAGAGCGGCTAAATATTGCCTTTGGGCAAATTTTCTATCTGGATAAAAGCCTAAAAGCCAGCAATCTAATTTCACCAGCTGAAGAAGAATCACAAAGCAGCTATTCCGCTTGGGCGGTAGAAATGGATTTTAATTATAACGACTACCTCTTCTACCATGGTGGCATGCAATATGATATTGATACTAGCGCCATGCAATTAGCCAACAGTACATTGGAATACCGTTTTACGGATGGCTATCTACAGACCAACTACCGTTATGTCACTAAAGAATATATCGAGAATACGGTTGGCGATACGATTCCTGTGAATCGAATCACCAAAAATGGTATTTCACAAGTTGGGTTACTCGGTGGCTATCAATTAACCCGAAAATGGCAAATGAACGGGCAATATTTTTACGACACAACCACGAGAGAAGCACTCGAGTGGCTAATCGGATTACGCTACACCTCGGACTGCTGGTATATGGGCTTTGCTTATAGTAATCAATTGAAAAGTTGGCAAGGTGACTTTATTACCGATGAACATGCCACACCTGACTATGAAAATAACTTTAGCTTTAATATTGGTATCATTGGCTTTGGCACAAGTGTTCAATCGAGTGAAGGTATGGCAAGCAACAAAGGGTCAAATAACTCGCTCGGCTATGGCCGCCCTTTCTTTTTAAATAACTAATGACGAACCTAGGGGTTGTTGACCTTTCGAGCTGATTTTTGCAGCAATTTGTGGCTTCTTTATACAAGGCAGAGGCTTTGAAATGTAGTGACTCTACTCGAGAAGCCGATAACGCCGTAGAAAGGAGCCACAAATGCTGCCCGAAGGGTTCGGCTAAAAGCGTTTTACTCCTTGTTGAGAGGTATTTTGCTTAGAATAACTAGGCGACAAACCTCTCGCCGCGATTAAAACGCTTTTATCTCGAACAAAATTTAACCGCGAAAGGTCAACAGACCCTAGCTTTAGGCTCATCGATTTTGATAGGACATGGAATGAAATTGTGGACCACCGCATTATGCACGTTAATCACGCTGCTTGGTACGACCGCCGTACAGGCACAGCCCGTTGAATTAGATCGGGTTGCCGTCATCGTCAACAGTGGTGTTATTTTAGAAAGTGAGATTGAGAGTGCGCTGCTAACAGTTAAAGCGAACGCAAAACAAAATCAACAAACACTTCCAGCAGGAAATGTCTTACGTGAACAGGTTATCGAAAAGCTGATTATAGATACCCTACAACAACAAGAAGCGCAACGCATTGGGGTACGTATTGACGATAATCGCTTAAATGATGCCATCGTTGAAATTGCTGACAATAATCAGCAAACCCCAACACAATTTCGCGCCTCCCTTGCCGAAGAAGGGTTAACCTACGCTGAATTTCGCGAACAAGTGAGAAAAGAAATGGCCGCCAGTGAAGCGCGTAATGCTTTAGTGCGTCGCCGAATTAATATTATTCCCGCAGAAGTGGAAACATTGGCTGAATTACTCGCCCAAGAAACCAACGCTGCCGTTCAATATAAAATTAGCCACATACAACTACGTTTCAATCAAGATCAAGAAAAATCACAGGTTGAAGAGCAAGCCAAAAAACTGATCGAACAACTCAATAACGGCTCAGACTTCAGAACCTTAGCGATCACCTACTCCAAAGGCCCTAAAGCGCTACAAGGCGGAGATTGGGGATGGATGCGTAAAGAAGAGATGCCAACCATTTTTGCCGACCAGATCAAAATGCAAAATAAAGGCAGTATTATTGGCCCATTTCGCAGTGGTGTCGGTTTTCATATCCTGAAAATTGATGATGTAAAAGGGTTAGAAACGGTTGCAGTAACCGAAGTTAATGCGCGGCATATTTTGATTAAACCGACCATTATCTTGAGTGATGAAGGTGCCCAGAAGCAACTTGAGGAATTTATTCGCCGAATTCAGGCCGGAGAAGCAAGCTTTGCTGAATTAGCCCAACAATACAGTCAAGATCCTGGCTCGGCAGCGCAAAACGGTGAATTAGGCTATCAAACCCCTGATATCTATGTTCCTGAGTTTAAACACCAAATTGAAACACTCGCGGTAGGAAGTATTAGTCAACCCTTTAAGACCGTCCATGGCTGGCATATTGTTGAAGTACTGGATCGCCGTAATGTCGATCGAACCGATACGGCCTTGAAAAATCGAGCTTATCGTATTCTATTTAACCGAAAATTCAATGAAGAAGCCAGCGCTTGGCTACAAGAGTTAAGAGCCGCCGCCTTTGTCGAAGTGTTAGAGGATAATCAAGATGACGATTAAGCGCATTATTGTTACGGCAGGAGAGCCAGCTGGCATAGGCCCTGATCTTGTACTTGAGCTGTCTAAAGAGAGTTGGCCTCATCAAGTGGTCGTCTGTGCGGATAAAAGCATGCTCATACAGCGGGCTCAGGCTCTGGGTATTGCTGTCGAGCTCATTGACTATGATCCAACTGACTCACCTCAGCCTCAACAAGCGGGTTCTTTAGTCGTAGAACATATTCCAGTGGCCGAAAGGGTTATTCCTGGTCAGCTCAATGCCGCGAATGGTCATTATGTCTTAAAAACATTAGAAAGAGCCGCTTTAGGCTGTATGAATCACGAATTTGATGCTATTGTCACCGGCCCTGTGCATAAAGGGGTAATTAACCGGTCAGGCGTAGCATTTAGTGGCCACACTGAGTTTTTTGCTGAGCAATCTAATACCCCCCTAGTGGTGATGATGCTAGCAACAGAAGGGCTTCGTGTCGCTTTGGTGACGACTCATATCCCACTAGCTTATGTAGCAAAAGCGGTGACTGCTGAGCGGTTAGAAAAAATTATTCATATTCTCCACAAGGACTTAGTAGAGAAGTTTGCGATTGAAAAACCAGCCATCTATGTCTGCGGCCTCAATCCACATGCGGGAGAAGAGGGTGTTCTTGGTCATGAAGAGATCGACACCATCACCCCAACCTTGGAAAAACTACGTCAGCAAGAAGGTATCAATCTGATCGGGCCATTACCTGCTGATACTATCTTTAATGACAAATATTTACAGCAAGCTGATGCCGTATTAGGCATGTATCATGATCAAGTGCTACCTGTGTTAAAATATAAAGGTTTTGGGTGTTCAGTTAATATTACTTTAGGCCTGCCTTTTATTCGTACCTCAGTCGACCACGGTACAGCATTAGATCTTGCCGCAAGTGGGAAAGCCGAGGTGGGTAGTTTTAAAACAGCTCTCGCTCACGCAATAGCGCTTGTTGATAAAAATGCAATAATTCGAGAAAACTATGAGAAATGATGTCCATTTAGGGCACAAAGCGCGTAAACGTTTTGGTCAAAACTTTTTAAACGATCCTTATATCATCGATGGTATTGTTTCTGCGATCAATCCTCTGCCTGGACAAAACCTAGTTGAGATTGGGCCAGGTTTGGGGGCAATTACTGAGCCCGTGGGTCGTGAAGTCGATAAATTTACGGTCATTGAGCTCGATCGTGATCTCGCTGAGCGTTTACGCAACCATCCTGAGTTATCGAGCAAGTTGACGATTCACGAAGGCGATGCCATGCGCTTCGACTTCAGCCAATTGGTTCAGTCCAACAACAAGCTACGAATTTTTGGCAACTTACCCTATAACATTTCTACGCCATTGATGTTCCATTTGTTTGAATACCACAAAGATATTCAAGATATGCACTTCATGCTGCAAAAAGAGGTAGTCAATCGCTTAGCGGCGGGCCCGGGAAGTAAAGCCTACGGACGATTAACCGTTATGGCACAATATTACTGCAAAGTCGTTCCCGTATTAGAGGTGCCGCCTAGCGCATTTGTCCCACCACCAAAAGTGGAGTCAGCAGTAGTCAGGCTCGTTCCTTATGAACAACTTCCACACCCAACGACCAGCCTAAAATGGCTAGATAGAGTGGTACGAGAAGGCTTTAACCAACGACGTAAGACTGTGCGTAATTGCTATAAAGGCCTCGTGAATGATGATACTTTTGCTAAATTGGATATCAATCCTAGCATGCGGCCTGAAAACCTGACGTTGGCACAATTCGTTGCCATGGCTAACTGGCTTGATGCTCAACAAGCTTAAAAGGGTAAGGATGGTCAACACACCATCCTTATTTTCTTCGTTTGGATAGAAGAATAAGGAGCGCTTATGAAGACTTCGCAACCTTGTATCAAGATTCAGGTTCAAACAAAATACATCGCTGAGCAGTCAGAACCGCACCACCACCGTTATGTCTTCGCATATTTAATTACCCTTAGAAATCTCAGTCATGAAACGGTGCAATTGACTCATCGCCATTGGCTAATTACGGACTCCAATGGCAAACAAATGCATGTGGAAGGCGAAGGTGTCGTCGGTGAACAACCAGTTATTGCCGCCAATGATGAATACACATACAGCAGTGGTACTGCGCTAGCAACTCCGGTTGGTGTCATGCAAGGACATTACACATTTCTTGACCAAGTGGGCGATACTTTTATCACGGAAATTGAACCATTCCGCTTGGCTGTCCCTAACGTATTAAATTAACGGAGTGATTGTGGCGAACTATATTATCGGTGATATACAAGGATGCGTAGCTGAACTACACCAACTGCTTAAACTGGCCGACTTTACTCCCGAGCAGGATACTTTATGGTTAGCCGGTGACTTGGTTGCTAGAGGTCCGAACTCATTAGAAACACTACGTTTTATCCAAGGGCTTGGTGATTCAGCAAAAGCCGTTCTAGGTAATCACGACTTGCATTTATTGGCGGTTGCACAGGGGATTCACCCTGTTAAAAGTAAAGACAAAACTCTGGCTATTTTTGAAGCTGACGATGCCGATGAACTTTTAGATTGGGTACGCCATCTTCCCTTATTAGTAGAGCACCCTGAATTTGTCGTAACACATGCGGGCATTTCCCCACAATGGGATTTAGCTACGGCAAGAGCCTCAGCTCAAGAAGTCGAACAGCTGTTACGCAGCCCGAAGTTTCCATGGTTATTAGCGAATATGTACGCTAATACGCCCGATCTCTGGGATACAAACTTACAAGGCATTGAACGTTATCGCTATATTATTAACACCTTCACTCGTATGCGTTTTTGCTTTAGCGATGGACGGTTAGATATGGCCTGCAAACTTCCTCCAGCACAAGTACCCACCGAAAATTTAATGCCTTGGTTTGCCCTACCACAACGCATCCAACTGGAAAAGACCGTACTATTCGGCCATTGGGCCGCGCTTGAAGGCTATGCAGATGAACAGGTGATCGGATTAGATACTGGCTGCGTATGGGGAGGCCCATTAACCATGTTGCGTTGGGAAGATAAGCAGTACTTCCAGCAGCCAGCATTAGGCAAGAAGTTCTAGGTTCTAGGTTCTAGGTTCTAGGTTCTAGGTTCTAGGTTCTAGGTTCTAGGTTCTAGGTTCTAGGTTCTAGGTTCTAGGTTCTAGGTTCTAGGTTCTAGGTTCTAGGTTCTACAGACTTCCGTTCTAAAATGGTAAAGTCCATTGAATAGGCGTTTTTCTCATCTGCAGCATAGTGCTCACGATAACACTCATGCCAATCATCCCCCCAATCGGGAAACTGAGTATCTCCGACCAACTGAGCATCAATGTGGGTAATATACAGCTTACTGGCATAGGGTAGACACTCAGCATAGAGACTTCCACCGCCAATAATCATCACTTCAGATACCTCTCCCGCTTTCGCCAATGCGGCTTCCAGTGAACAAACCACCGCCACACCTTCAATCATCAAGTGAGGATCGCGGCTAATCACAATATTCAACCGTCCCGGTAATGGACGCCCTATCGACTGATAAGTTTTGCGCCCCATAATCACCGGTTTCCCCATCGTACAACGCTTAAACCAAACAAAGTCAGCGGGTAAATGCCACGGCATTTGATTATCTTTACCTATCACTCTCTCGTTGGCCATCGCGGCAATCATGCTGATAATCATCAATAGATCCTCTTCTCGTTTAAGCGCTACTTTCGATATTATACGATGGGTTTACGGCGGTAAAATAACAGCCCAGGAACGGCAAGACCAACGGCTAAACCACCAATAATAAACATGGCTTTTAAAAAGTTTTCCATCAAGGTGCCCAGCAACTCAGGAGTAAATCCTAAATGGTTAATTTCCACCATAGCAATCATGGCTTTATAAGCAAAAACACCAGGAACCATCGGAATTAAGGCCGCCACAGTAAACACCTTGGGATGAGCTAAAAAACGACGAGACCACTGTACACCAATCATCCCAACCAGAGTGGCAGAAAAAAATGTCGCCCACTCAATTGGAATGCCAAAATGCATCATTAGATAGCGAGAGCCATGCCCTATCGCCCCCCCTAATGCGCAATATTTTAAAGCGGGGACAGGCACATTAAACACCAGAGCAAACCCAACTGCGGGAATAGAAGCAAACAACATATCGTTGAGCAACCCCCAAAAAAGTGACCATGTCAGCATACTTACCACCCCCAAATTCCGGTTACACTCATTGCTGCGATGATGCCTAAGCTGGTGGCAAAAGTTAATAAACTCGCCATCACAAAGCGAGCGATCCCCATATTAATATAACCTTTCAACATATCAGCAACGGCATTAATCAGAGGAAAACCAGGAACGAGCATCAACACCGATGACGCCATCACTAACGTGGGTTTATTTCCCAATTGATACATCACCGCTTGAGCAGAAATAAGAGAAGTCACGAAAGCGGTCGCGGCAAAATTTAATAGCGGATTAAATTGACGATGACCAATTTCCTGACGAACGATCATCCCGATCGCCGAAGAGAGAAAGGTCATAGCAAAAACAATCCAATCTCCCCCCGCTAATCGACTGAATGCTGAACAAGACAACCCGATCATCACCACCACCAACCAACGATTATAGCGCTCTGGAGTTATACGATTGAGCTTATGCTGGGCCATCGAATAATCGAGTAAGCCTCTTTCCATCAAAATACAAATACGTTGGATCTGAGTAATCACCCGCATATTAATCCCTCGGTCAGCACAGCGCCGAGCGGTGGTAATGCAATGTTGTTGATAAACGGTAGTGACCACTAACGAGCTAGCAGACAATGAAATTTCAACTTCATTCATGCCCAATGCAAAGCCCATCCGGCGCATAATATCACCGATCAAGGTACTTTCCGCACCATGTGCATGTAACATTTGTCCAGCCTGAGCAATTAATCGAGAAACGGCCCTTTGTTTAGATGTCATGATTCCATTCCTAACCATCGAGAGAAATAACTGTCGTATTTTGCAATAATTTTCATCACAACAACATGATTTAGAATATTAAAAAGCCGCAATCAAGATTGCGGCTAACGATAATAGATATTCAGTACAGCCTAATCATATGGCTTTGATTACTCTCGAACATAGATAACATGGCCGTCATCTTCTTCGTCATCCCAATCGTCCCAATCGTCATCTTCAGTGACAACATCTTGACCAGACATGGCATCTTTGTGGTAATCATCCCACATGAACTCGACTTTTTGCTCAGCAGAGGCCACTTCCTGCTCACGGGGAAGAGTAGCCATGAAATCAGCCAATTTCATGCATAGCTCTTTAGTGCCTTGGCGGTTAAGCGCGGAAATTTTGAAATATTGATCTTCCCAACCTAATGCATCAAGTACATTTTGGATAATCTCATTCGCCTCTTCCTCTGGCATCAAGTCCACTTTATTGAACACAAGCCAACGAGGTTTTTGGGCTAACTTTTCACTGTATTGCTCAAGCTCATCCAAGATCGTAAGTGCATTTTGCACGGGATCACTTTGATCAATCGGCATAATATCGATCATATGTAGCAAAACACGACAACGCTCTAGATGTTTTAAGAAACGAATCCCCAAACCTGCGCCATCCGCCGCTCCTTCAATTAAGCCTGGGATATCGGCCACTACAAAGCTCTTTTCTGGCACGACACTCACCACGCCTAAGCTTGGAATTAGAGTGGTAAATGGATAGTCAGCCACTTTAGGTTTTGCAGCCGATACCGCACGAATAAAGGTCGATTTACCTGCATTTGGCAGGCCAAGCATACCTACATCAGCCAGCAGCAATAGCTCTAAACGAATTTCTCGAACTTCGCCTTTGGTCCCCATGGTTTTCTGCCGTGGTGCACGGTTAACGGAAGATTTAAAGCGAGTATTACCCAACCCATGCCAACCACCTTTGGCGATCATCACTTTCTTACCGTGTTCAGCCACTTCGCCAATCACTTCATTCGTGTGAATATCAACCGCACGAGTACCGACCGGAACGCGTAAAATCTTATCTTTACCTCGTTTACCCGTACAATTCCCCCCACGGCCATTTTCACCCCGTTCTGCTTCATAGAAGCGCTGAAAACGGTAATCGATCAATGTATTGAGGTTTTCATCGGCAAGCATGTAAACATCACCGCCATCACCACCATCACCACCATCCGGGCCGCCTTTAGTAACGAATTTTTCTCGCCAAAAACTAACAACCCCGTTGCCACCATCGCCGGCCTGAACTTTTATTACCGATTCATCAACGAATTTCATTTCTTACTCCGCATTACTTGCGTGCACTATCATTGGGTACCCATGATCTCTATTTTAGCAGAAGCTTAAGGTAGCTGGACACCTCCCCCGCTTGCTGCCTAGGAACACATAACAAGTCACCCTAACTTATAGATGACGTGTTATCTGCTCTATTTATAAACAAAAAACCCTACCAAAATGGCAGGGCTTTTACATTCAGCGAGAAACTAAACTTATTCAGCTTCGATGCTAACGAATTTACGGTTCTTAGGACCTTTAGTCTCGAATTTCACTTTACCATCAGATAGAGCGAATAGAGTATGATCTTTACCGATACCTACGTTATTACCAGCGTGGAACTTAGTACCACGTTGACGAATGATGATGTTACCTGCTAATACAGACTCACCACCAAAACGCTTAACACCAAGACGTTTACTTTCTGAATCGCGGCCGTTACGAGTAGAACCACCAGCTTTTTTGTGTGCCATTGTTAAACTCTCCTAATAACTTAAGCGTTGATACCAGTGATTTTCACTTCTGTGAACCACTGACGGTGACCTTGTTGCTTACGAGAGTGTTTACGACGACGGAACTTAACGATTTTAATTTTATCGCCACGACCATGTTGTACCACTTCAGCAGTCACTTTACCGCCCTCTACAAGAGGAGCACCAACTTGAATTTCTTCACCGTTAGCAACAAGAAGAACTTTATCAAATTCAACTGTCGCACCAGTTTCAACGTCTAATTTCTCTAAACGAAGAGTTTGACCTTCGCTTACACGGTGTTGTTTACCACCAGATTGGAAAACAGCGTACATATTTTACTCCGCTCTTTCCGCACAGCCTATGCTTGTAATTTGAGCAAAAAGGGTGTGCGCTAAACTAATCATCAATAGGGCGCAGATTCTACGTGAATGGCGTTCCTATGACAAGCCATATTTGAAAAAAATTGGCGAAAAGCTAATCGCCAAACAAAAGTGGCGCAATCATGCCTTTAAGCCATATATTAATCAATATTTTTTAGTGTATTATTGATCAATTAACGAAGAACATTATGCCTTACAAGCTCTAACTTCAGCCGGATTTATAATGGATTTTAAAGCTATCCAAGCGCTTACTGCCGATGACATGGCAAAAGTGAATGAAACGATACTTGCTCAACTCAATTCTGATGTCTCTCTGATCAATCAACTCGGTTTTTATATTGTCAGCGGAGGCGGAAAACGTCTGCGTCCGCTGCTCGCCATTTTATCGGCCAAAGCATTAGGTTACCAAGGCCAAGGGCACACGCTCGCCGCCGCTTTTATTGAGTTTATTCATACCGCAACATTATTGCACGATGATGTGGTCGACGAGTCGGATATGCGCCGTGGCAAGGCGACAGCCAATGCGATGTTTGGAAACGCTGCCAGTGTCTTAGTCGGCGATTTTATTTATACCCGCTCATTTCAGATGATGACCGAATTAGGATCAATGAAGATCCTAAAACTGATGAGCCACTCGGTTAATGTGATCGCCGAAGGAGAAGTACTTCAGTTAATGAATTGCAATGATCCTGATACCACTGAAGAAAGTTACATGCAGGTGATCTACTCAAAAACCGCACGCTTATTTGAAGCTGCAACGCAGATTGGTGCGGTATTGTCAGCTGCTTCACCAGAAGTTGAGCAAGCACTACAGAACTACGGCCGATACCTAGGAACAGCCTTTCAATTAATCGATGATGTGATGGATTACACCGCCGACGGCAAAGAGATGGGTAAAAACGTCGGAGACGATCTAGCTGAAGGTAAACCAACGCTCCCCTTGCTACATGCCATGCATCATAGCGGCCCAGAACAAGCAGCGATGATCCGTGAAGCGATTGAAAAAGCCAATGGTATGGACAAACTAAACGCTATTTTAGCCGCCATGCATCAAGCGGGCTCACTAGAATATACAACTGCCAAAGCGCAACAAGAAGCGGATAAAGCGATTGCTGAGTTAGCAATCATCCCTGAAAGTGACTATAAACAAGCACTAATTGCTTTGGCTCATATGGCAGTGAAACGGAATAAATAGCCCTTTCACTGTGTTAATTTATAATCACTATGTTAATTCATAAAATCAGATGAAAAAAATGCCGCGATAACTCAGCGGCATTTTTTTTCACGATGGATATTGGTCTATTTAACGAAATCGACCCCAATTTCGATATCTTTATTTAGCGTTTCTAGCATTCCATCCAGCGCGGCCTGCTCATACTCGCTAAGCGCTCCATAGCTAAGGATTTCTTCTACGCCATTTTTACCAAGTTTAACCGGTTGGGCAAAGAATGGAGCGTGTTTGCCATCCCCTTCAACATAAGCATATTCAATGACCGATTCGCCTTGCAGTGCTTTCACTAAAGACAGACCGAAACGGCAAGCAGCTTGTCCCATAGACAGCGTTGCTGAACCGCCACCCGCTTTCGCTTCGACCACTTCTGTTCCTGCATTTTGGATACGCTTTGTAAGCGCTTCAACTTCTTCAGCCGTAAATTCAACCCCTTCCACTTGAGAAAGAAGCGGCAAGATAGTCACGCCAGAGTGCCCGCCAATCACCGGTACACGCACATGACCTGGATCTTTATCTTTCAGTTCAGCAACGAAGGTTTCAGAGCGGATAACATCAAGGGTTGTTACACCAAAAAGCTTCGCTTTGTTATAGACACCGGCTTTTTTCAACACTTCTGCAGCAATAGGAACGGTTGTATTAACTGGGTTGGTAATAATGCCAACACATGCATTTGGACAAACCACGGCAATACGTTCAGCTAACGATTTAACAATGCCTGCGTTCACATTAAAGAGATCCGCTCGATCCATACCCGGCTTACGAGCGACGCCAGCAGAGATAAGCACTATATCAGCACCATCAAGGGCAGGAGTCGGATCCTCACCCGCATAACCTTTAATTGAAACTGGGGTTGGAATATGGCTCAAATCTGCTGCGACACCAGGCGTTACCGGTGCGATATCATAAAGGGCAAGATCTGAACCAGCAGGAAGACGATTTTTCAATAACAGAGCTAGGGCCTGACCGATACCGCCAGCGGCACCAATAACAGCAACTTTCATCGTGGTTCTCCTTGAGAGTTAATCTCTTATAAATGTTTTAGTAGGGTAGATTTAAAACGCTATAGCAAGTACAACTTGATTACAATCAATTAACTTCAGCTTTGCGACTTTGCGCAACTCCCTGAAGCCGTGCTACAACTTAAGGTTCGATTATGACGTCATAATGACTTAATAACAAAAATTTACCCTCTATCTAAACCAAAATCGGAAATTTTTACAGTGACCTTTTAGACAGTTTTGTATCATAATTTGCCACCCTAGTATCGGCTATGTGAAAATACCCATTCATGGTTGATTGAGCGAAAGTAAGAAGAATAATGCGCCATATGGATAAACAAGATAATTTAGTTCGCACTTTTAAAGCGCTACTAAAAGAAGAGCGATTTGGCTCTCAAAGCGATATTGTTGATGCCTTAAAAAATGAAGGTTTTGATAATATTAACCAATCAAAAGTATCACGCATGCTGACCAAATTTGGGGCTGTTCGTACTCGTAATGCCAAAATGGAGATGGTTTATTGTCTTCCGGCAGAACTGGGAGTACCGACAGTATCAAGCTCTTTACGCGAGCTAGTGCTAGATATCGACCACAATAATGCCTTAGTTGTGATTCATACAGGCCCAGGAGCGGCACAACTTATCGCCAGATTACTCGATTCGCTTGGCAAATCAGAAGGTATATTAGGTGTCGTTGCGGGTGATGATACCATCTTTATTACCCCGACTCTCAATATAACAACCAAGCAGTTATTCACCTCAGTTTGTGAACTTTTTGAATATGCCGGTTAATGGCATTTCATACCATGAGTGCATAAAATAAGGATGAAAACAGGTGGATTGATTACCAAATCGACGTGATCCACCTCACATATCGGATAAGTTATCAAGCCGTATAACTTATCTTCCAACTCTTTATTCATCAATTAGTTATCCAGTTAATCAGCTAGGTTCCCCCCACTCTTTCACTAACTTGCCTCACTATATTATTTTACAATTCTATAATTACTTTGCCATTTTTTGCTATTATTCAGTCGCTTTTTCGGTATATGGATTGAAAAAGTTTCGGTTTCTCACTGAAGAAACACCCCGACATTCTCTATTCAATGTTCGGGTAATAACAAAAAGGAAGGGACATTCATGGTATTGAATAAAATCATTAAGATCGGGGCAATTGCCGCAGTAGTGATGGGGTCAAGCACGGTCTATTCGCAGGAATTTATAACCATAGGTACAGGCTCAGTCACAGGCGTTTATTACCCTACTGGAGGCGCTATTTGTCGCTTGGTGAATAAAGATCGTCAGCAGCATAATATTCGTTGCTCTGTTGAATCCACGGGTGGATCTATTTATAACGTCAATACGATTCGAAGTGGCGAGTTAGATTTTGGTATTGTTCAATCCGATTGGCAATATCATGGGTATAACGGCACCAGCCAATTTAAGGCACAAGGGCCAAATAAAAATCTACGGGCGATGTTCTCTCTTCATACCGAACCTTTTAATATTATTGCTCGCACTGACTCAGGAATCCAAAATGTCAACGATCTGGTAGGTAAACGCGTCAACATTGGTAACCCAGGCTCGGGTGACCGCGCAACCATGCAAGTCGTCATGGAGGCTTTTGGATGGACTAACGACAGCTTTAAGCTTGCGGCAGAACTTAAAGGCTCTGAGCGTTCACAAGCCTTGTGTGACAACAAAATTGATGCCTTTATCTACATGGTTGGCCACCCAAATGGTTCAATCAAAGAAGCCACTACTTCTTGTGATGCTAAACTCATTCCAGCCACGGGGCCCAAAATCACCAAAATTGTTGCAGAACGCCCATACTATGCCTATAGCACAGTACCTGCTGGCATGTACCGCGGAACCGATACTGATGTAACCAGTTTTGGGGTTGCAGCAACATTAGTGACCAGTACCGACGTGTCCGATGAAGTGGCTTACAACGTCGCAAAAGCAGTATTTGAAAATTTTGATACCTTTACTCGCCTTCACCCTGCTTTTGCGACACTGAAAAAAGAAGACATGGTCAAAGCCGGACTTTCAATCCCTCTTCATCCTGGTGCAGTCAAGTACTATAAAGAAGTGGGTCTTTTGAAATAATGGCTTAACATCCATTCCCATCTCGCAATGAGCACTCATGCGAGAGCAGAAAAAGCTCGGAACCTTCCGGGCTTTTTCCCTCAGATAAACCCTTGGCTTTCACTCCGTTAGTAAAGCCACATTTTTTGTCTACCCAATTAAGACCATCAATAATAAGGATAACGTACATGACGCAGGCCAATATCCCGTCACAAGATGTGCAAGAGATGGTTGCACAAGCAGATACCGGAGCAAGAAACCCTAAAGGATTGCCCGGCCGTATTTTATGGTTTGTGCCCCTTTGTTGGTCACTCTTCCAACTTTGGTATGCCTCACCTCTGCCTTTTATCTTTGACTTCGCCATTCTCAACGATACTCAGGCACGTTCCATCCATTTAAGCTTTGCCGTCTTTCTTGCATTTACGGCTTATCCCGCATTAAAAAATTCATCGAGAGAGCATATCCCTCTCACCGATTGGTTACTCGCATTAGCAGGTAGTTTTTCAGCCGCCTACATTTACTTGTTTTATGCCTCATTAGCTGGCCGATCTGGAGCCCCCACTACACCGGATATTATAATCTCGGTAACAGGTATGCTGTTATTACTAGAAGCCACTCGCCGAGCATTAGGCCCTCCACTAATGTGTGTCGCCGGGTTATTTCTCTTTTACACGTTTGCAGGCCCTTACATGCCAGACGTGATTGCTCATAAGGGAGCTAGCGTACAAAAAGCCATGTCACATTTATGGCTAACCACTGAAGGGGTTTTTGGGGTCGCTTTAGGCGTATCTACCTCTTTTGTGTTTTTATTTGTGCTATTTGGAGCCATGCTTGATAGAGCCGGAGCGGGCGCTTACTTTATCAACGTCGCTTTTTCTTTACTTGGCCATATGCGCGGTGGCCCAGCAAAAGCAGCCGTTGTCGCTTCCGGCTTATCCGGCTTAGTTTCAGGCTCTTCCATTGCTAATGTCGTAACCACCGGCACCTTTACCATCCCATTAATGAAACGAGTTGGCTTTCCGGGCACTAAAGCGGGAGCCGTCGAAGTTGCAGCATCAACTAATGGTCAGCTAACACCACCGATCATGGGGGCTGCGGCTTTTTTAATGGTGGAATATGTTGGTATTTCCTATGTTGAAGTTATTCGAGCAGCATTACTCCCTGCGCTGATTTCCTATATTGCGCTGATCTATATTGTGCATTTGGAAGCTTGTAAAGCAGGTATGACGGGGCTTCCACGACGTAAAACCACGACATTAATACAAAGCCTGCTCTCATTTACCGGTACAATATTGGGCCTATGTGTATTAAGCGCCATTGTTTACTATGGTATTGGTTGGACTAAAGAGGCATTTGGTGCTGCTGCAACACCGATAGTGGGAACCGCTCTACTGGTTACGTACCTTCTCTTAGTGCGAGTTGCGGCAAAGTTTAACCATGAAAAAGCACCCAACATCGATCAAAATATACAAGAGATCCCTGAAGTTGGCCCAACCATTAAATCTGGCTTACACTATCTACTCCCTATTGTGGTATTAGTCTGGTGCTTAACCGTTGAACGATTTTCACCAGGACTTTCGGCATTTTGGGCGACCATATTTATGATCTTCATTTTACTGACCCAGCGTCCCTTGATGGCTTGGTTTAATCAGGCGGGGGATGCTTCCACTCAAGCCAAAGTGGGGGTAAATGATTTGCTTGAAAGCCTAGTCTCCGGTGCCAGAAATATGATTGGTATTGGTGTCGCTACCGCCGCTGCCGGAACAGTGGTTGGCGTGGTCACCTTAACAGGAATAGGCTTAGTCATGACCGACTTCGTTGAGTTTGTCTCTGGCGGGAATATTATCTTAATGCTGCTCTTTACTGCCGTGATCAGCCTCTTACTGGGAATGGGGTTGCCAACAACGGCTAACTATATTGTAGTTTCGACCTTAATGGCCCCCGTGATCGTCACTTTAGGCGCACAAAACGGCTTAATTATTCCACTGATAGCAATCCATTTATTTGTATTTTATTTTGGTATTCTAGCGGATGATACTCCTCCAGTCGGCTTAGCCGCTTTTGCCGCTGCTGCCATCGCTCAATCCGATCCTATCCGTACAGGTATTCAAGGCTTTGCTTATGATATCCGTACCGCGA
This sequence comes from Vibrio sp. V30_P3S12P165, assembly GCF_009904905.1. Taxonomy (NCBI): domain Bacteria; kingdom Pseudomonadati; phylum Pseudomonadota; class Gammaproteobacteria; order Vibrionales; family Vibrionaceae; genus Vibrio; species Vibrio sp. V30_P3S12P165. Next base: position 74,167 of record NZ_WXWH01000005.1, read on the forward strand.
TTTTGCCCTTTATGTTTGTGTTTAATACCCAGCTATTACTGATGGGGATTGATACCTGGTGGCATCTTGCTCTTACCATCGCCTCCGCCATCATCGCGATGCTACTATTTTCAGCGGCAACACAGCGTTGGTGGTTTACTAAAACAAAATGGTGGGAAGTGGTCGCACTATTATTACTAACGTTTACCTTCTTCCGACCCGGTTTTTGGTGGGATATGATTTATCCCGCACAACACATTTATCCTGGAACACAACTTGAATCACTTGTTGAACAAACCCCGGTTGGTCAACCACTTACCATGATTGTCGCAGGAGAAACCTTAACGGGGAACTACGTTTCTAAAACCGTCATGCTGCCCTTTGATGACCAAGCAACCAATGCAGCACAACGTATTGCTTCAATGGGGCTAATCATCAATAAAGCCAATAATCGCATGCTGATTGATATGGTTGAATTTGGTAGCCCCGCGGAAGCGGCAGGCATTGATTTTGATTGGGAAGTTCGTTCGATAATTGTCGACAGCGACCGGCCCATGAAAGAGTGGGTATTCCTCCCTGCCATCTTCTTTACTCTACTATTAGGGTGGAACCAAAAAAGACGAGCAGCTAAACAAGCCTTAGCCGCTTAATATATTGATAATAATCAGACCTATACCCAAGCAATAACGCCACGCTTGGGTATAGTTTTCATCAGTACTAACACAGAGATAATGAATTATGTATCACCATATCTTGGTTCCTGTCGATTTAAATGAGCAGGGCTTTGCAGATAAAGCAACCCAACTCGCCGTATGGCACGCCCAACAAAGTGGCGCTAAACTACACCTATTAACCGTTTTACCTGGTATTCATATGTCGATGGTGGCCACTTACTTTCCCCGTGATGCTGCAGCAAAAATGAAGCAGGATGTGCGAGAAAGGTTGGCACAATTTGCTCAGCAAAATGTTGCCTCTGACGTTGAATATCAACTGCATGTCGCAGAAGGAAAACCATACGCGACCATTCTGGAACATGCCGCTAAACTTCACGCCGACTTGATTATTATGCCGAGCCATAAACGTTCACGCATGGATAAAGTGATGCTGGGGTCTGTGGCCAGCAAAGTGGTTGAACACTCACCCATCAATGTGCTGGTTGTCAAACCACAAGGATAGATAATACCTCGGCGCTTCATGCGCCTTTTTTTGTTCGTTATTACCTATCAAATTAATTGTTCAATTCCCCTTTTCTTTTTGAGAATAATTATCAATAATGATTACATCAAAAAGAAACGGAGCGAGTAGACATTATGAAAAAGACATTAAGCTTTGCTGCTATACACTTTACCATCGCTTTCACTATCGCTTACATCCTAACTGGCGACATTATCCTCGGAAGTTTAATTGCAATGTTAGAGCCGATGGTGAACACCGTTGCTTTTTATTTCCACGAAAAAGCATGGACCAAACATCCATTCTTACTACGATATGCAAGTAAGCCACAGCTAAAAACCGCCAGCTTCGCTGTGATTCACTTCAGTGTTGCCTTTAGTATTGCTTACCTATTAACTGGCAGTTGGTTAGTTGGTGGCGTGATGGCGATGATTGAACCTAGCTTTAATACCTGCGCTTACTATTTCCACGAAAGATTGTGGCAAAGTATGCATCCACAGGCCAAAAGTTCAGAGCAAAATCATTGGGGCTGTGCCCATTAATCATCAAGGATTATAAAGGAAAGTGAGTGACACAAAGGTGCTCATTTAAACCTAATTTCAGCGCTACTTTTTGTCCATCTAACTCAACATTGATGGTATAAAGCGCAGCAGAATCAGGGTTCTCAGGCCGATAAATCTTGGGAGCCTCAACTTGAAATAGCGCACTCACACAATCACTACGAACATCAATCGGTAACTGATAAGTCATATGATCAAACTTGACCACTGCAGAAATCAACCCAGCCGCATACGATGTAAAAAATAAGCGAATCAGTAGTTCACATCCTCCACCATGATGCCAAATTTGCTCAGTGGTAATGTGTTCAAGCCGAACATGACGAATGCATTGTAAATAAGGCGCACGCCATATTCCCATTCGCTCGTCGTAACGCTGGGGTATTAACTCACCTAATACACACTGCTCCACCTCATCATGATCAATCAACGATTCTTCTTCTGGATAAAGAAATAGAATTTCGACCCGATTTCTACCTAGATTAAGCAAAGAGCGAATTTCTTTTTTATAGATTGCCTGAGTACCATCGCAATCAAACAGAGCCACCCCATTCAACCGCACCTCTGCATGATAATCGATCCCTTCTAGCACCAGATCGATCGCAGGATAACGCAGCAATTGCTCATCAACCTCAATATCGTGCATTAAATGCCATTCTTGTGCCGCAATAATAGATTCATCAAGTGATTCAGGTAAAACTGAACTAAGTGGTGCAGGAAAACAGAGATCCTGCTGTGGAATAGATAAATCGGTCAAGGGAGAAAGCTGCCAAAATCCGGCAAGAGAAAGTTGCATAATGGTTATCAAGGTTAATCTGTTTTCGCCATGTATACATGATCTAGATCAAAAATACCAGCCAAGTCGCTGGTATTTATCGTATAGAAAAAACACCAGCATACCACTAGCCAAATATGAGCTTAAACTTGATGTTTAGCATGGCCGATACCAAATAGTTTGAAACTCTATTTCTTCTACAACACAGTTTTAAATAACAGACTCTATGTTTAAGTAGCCATTTCTCAAACACTGCCACGATCGATTTATCGCTGCAATTTGATGGCTTGAATCAAGGCGGAAATACCCTGCTCGACTTTGCTTTTTGGGCAACCTAGATTGAGTCTGAGGTAACCTTTACCTGAATCGCCATAAACGTCACCAGACATAATAGCGACATTGAATTGTTCAATTAACGCCTGATTAAGCATCACCATATCTAGATTCAGAACAGACAAATCGATCCACGCCAAATACGTCGCGTCTGGCACCAGATAGATCACGTCAGAAAATGTACTTTGTAGCGTTTCTTTCACGTATTTATGATTAGCCAATACATAATTATTGAGCGCATTTAACCAAGCTTCACCATGCTGGTAAGCCGCCATCGTCGCGAGAACGCCCATGATAGAAGGCGATGAAAGTCCATCCACTTCCTTGAGTTTATGCAGATAACGTTCACGCGTTTGTGAATCTGCAATCAGCGCATAAGCTCCGTTTAATGCGGGAATATTGAATGATTTAGACGCAGAAGTAACCACAGCCCAATCTTGCGTGTTTCCAAATCCCACGTATGGAATATGACGCTTAAAGCACACATCCATATGAATTTCGTCGGAAATCACTTTGACTCGATACTTTTCACAAAGTACAGCCATTTGTTCCAGCTCACTTTGGCACCAAACTCGCCCAGTTGGATTATGAGGACTGCACAACAGCAGCACGGTGTTATTCACGTCAGCAAGCTTTGTTTCTAGATCTGACCAATCAATATCAAATCGACCTTGCTGCCGGATAAGCTGGCTACGAACGCACGTCCGACCTTGCCCTTCAATCATCTTGTCAAACGCATCATAAGCAGGTGTATGGAACACTACGCCCTGCCCTGGCTGACTCCACTGCTCAATCAATTTTGATACGATATAGATAACCGATGGGCCGTACACCAATTGCTGAGTATCAATTTCGCATTCAAAACGAGTTTGGTACCAATAACGAATTGCTGATTTAAAATCATCATGATTCCAGCGACTATAACCTAACACCGGATGTTCCAGCCGTTGTTTAAGCACATTGATGACCGGCTCTGGCGCAGCAAAATCCATATCTGAAATCGTGAATGGTAATAGACCTGCTTTACCAAATCTATCTTGAACATAATCCCATTGTGTGCAGTAAGTTCCGGTGCGATTAATGGGGGTATCAAAATCGAAATTTTGAGTCATACGAATCTTCCAATATTAAGATCCCTCATCACAATCACATTTGGGGGTTCTTTCGATTGTGACGAGGGGGAGCATCTATCAAAGTAATGATTAGCTAGCTGACATGATGGCTTGCATTTCGTTCTTCACTAGATGAACTTGCGTACCAATTACGACTTGCAGATTGTGTTCATCAAGCTTCACTACACCTAGCGCGCCGTTGGCTTTCAACTTAGCATCATCAACCAAACTCATATCATTAACAGACAAACGAAGACGAGTAATACAGTTATCCAATGCCATAATGTTCTCTTTGCCACCGAGTGCTGCCAGTACCGCAGCACCTTTGCCGGATTCGTTGATGAATGCGGCCTCAAGCTCTTTGTCTACTTCCGTGGTATCGATTTCACGACCTGGTGTTTTTAGGTTGAACTTAGTAATCGCAAACTTAAACACCGAGTAATAAACCACAAACCAAACACCTGCCACCAACGGCACTAAGTACCATTTCGTCGCTGTGCCTTGCAAGATACCGAATACCAAAAAGTCAATCAGATTGCCGTCTGTGTTACCGATGGTTACATCAAGTAAGCCCATGATCATAAAACCTAGACCCGTTAGAATCGCATGGACGAAGTAAAGCACGGGGGCAACAAATAGGAACAAAAATTCAAGCGGCTCAGTAATACCACCAACCACACAAGCTACAACGCCAGAGATAAGCAACGCTTTAATTTTTGAACGGTTCTCAGGGCGAGCACAGTGATACATCGCAAGAGCCGCACCCGGTAAACCACCTAAGAAAGTTGGCATTTTACCTTGAGACAAGAATGCCGTGACTTCCGGTGTAAACGCCTTCGTATCAGGACAAGACAATTCAGAGTAGAAGATGTTTAGCGCGCCAGACACCGTTTGACCACACACATCCATTGTACCGCCCGCTTCTGTGAATCGAATCAACGCCACCAAGATATGATGAAGACCGATTGGCAGCAGTAAACGTTCACCTGTACCAAACAGCATTGGACCGAAATCGCCAGCACCTTCAATTACATGACCGATGCCGTTAATACCCGCAGCAAAATACGGCCATACGAATGGGATGAACACACCGACAACACCCAACACCAATGCTGAAATGATCGGAACAAAGCGAGCGCCGCCAAAAAATGCCAGCGCATCAGGCATTCTAAAGGTATAAAAGCGTTGATGAAGCTTCGCAACGATCACACCAACGATAACCGCACCGAGAATCCCCGTATCAATCGACTCAATGCCGATAATGCTTTTCACACCATAAGCTGTACGTTCTGTTTCACTATCCAATACATTTGCTACGGTTAAGAAAAAGTTGATCGCTAGATTGAACGCTGCATAACCAACAAAACCTGCAAAACCTGCCACGCCTTTTTCTTCACGCGCCAAACCAAGAGGAATCGCAACCGCAAACATCACGGGTAAATAGATAAATGCGACAAGACCAATTTTAGTCATCCACATAAACAGGTATTGCAAAAGGGTATTATCTAAAAATGGAATGGCTTCTTTGATGGCTGAACTGGAAAACGAACTACCGACACCAAGAAGAATGCCTGAGAATGCCAGCAGCGCGACGGGTAACATGAAGGTCTTACCGAGGCTTTGTAAGAACTCCCACATCGTCGATTTATTACTTTTAGACATAGTTTGTCTCCGAAATTTAAAAGCTTGTAGGGCTCATGCACATCACATTATGTGCACATTAAGTATTATTTTTATGCGCTTAATATACATAGATAAAAATTTTGATAAAACGTTTTACCAACATTCTGTGATCCAGTTAAATAACTCTTTACATAAACCGTGTGGGACTTTCAAGTTAACGCTAATAGGGTTAAAGTTTACTGATAAAACGTTTTTTCAATCGATAAAGTGAATTTATGTTATCCAAAAAAGTGACTATCACAGAAGTTGCTCAGCATGCAGGCGTATCAATTACTACTGTCTCTATGGTGCTGGGGAATAAAGGACGGATATCTTCAGACACAATAGAAAAGGTCAACGCTGCGGTGGAGGAACTCGGCTATATCCGCAACCGTACTGCTGCCAACTTACGCTCTAACTCAAGTGAAATTATCGGACTGATTCTCAAAGACATCAGCGATCCTTACTATGCGGAAATCGCTGCAGGATTGAGTGAAGAGATAGAGCGACAAGGTTACATGTTATTTTTAGCTCAAAGTGGTGATAGCCAAGAAAAATTTGAAAAATGTATTTTCACTATGGCAAACCAAGGCGTAGGTGGAATCGCATTTTGTCCAGTGGGTGAAAACCAACAGTTCAACGCAGAAAACTTAAGACAGCATAATCTACCAATGGTATGCATTTCACGAGCCTCGGTGGATAAGCAAATCGACTACGTAGGCCCAGACAATATGTACGCTGCTAAACTTGCGACAGAACATCTAATTCAGCAAGGTCATCGAAGAATTGCATATGTTGGTGGCGCAAGTAGTTCATTGTGCCGTGCTGAGCGTATTGGCGGGTACTGTTCTTCTCTGATGCAATTTGGTTTACCCTTTAAATCAGAGTGGATCGTTGAATGTGAGAAAAGCCAAGCCTCTGCAGCACAAACCGTGCAGCAATTGTTGTTAGAACATCCACAAATCACCGCAATGCTTTGCCATCATTCATCAACAGCACTGGGCGCTGTCTATGGCATACATCGAGCTGGACGCTCAATCGGTAAAGATCAGTTTATTGGTGAGCAAATATCGGTAATCGGCTTTGATGATGTTGAAGAAGCAGAACTGATTGAGCCGTCGCTCACTTTTGTTAATTCCAATGCGCGCGAGATGGGAAGACAAGCCGCAAAACGATTGATCAATCAACTGAAACAAGAAGACGATGAACCTTATAGCTTAATCCTTCCACCAAAGCTCATTATTCGTGAGTCGGCGTGACGCCCCTACATCATTTTTCCACTGTTTTTAAGCATGGCTCCGCTGGTTAACAGTATCAAATGACCCACCATCCTAATGGTTATCTGTTAACCAAATCTCTTCATTTATAAAAAGTAATTAAGAGTTAGAGCGAGTGCTTAACGGAGAGAGGTATCAGCGCAAAAGCCTCACCATGTATGGCAAGGCCTTGATTAATAATGACTATTCTTCGTTATCGTCATCTTCTTCATCGTATAACGCGTCGTCACCTTCGTAATAGGTTCCCCATCCATCATAAATAACGTCAAATTTTTCGGCCAGATTGACTAATTTTTCAACTTGTTCATCAATAGCTTGAGGGTTTAGTACCGATGACATGGTCGCATCAAAACAGAGTAACTTATTACCCTCTTCATCTTCGGCTTCTTCAGCTTCCAGTACTTCAAAGCCAAGTTTAAATGCTTCAACCGCCGCTTTTTCTAACTTATCGAAGTCTTCTGAAAAGAAGTGGTGTTCAATTTCATATAAGGCTTCTGGATCACTGCCGTCATCGAGTAGCGCTTGAATAATTTCACGAGTCTCTTCTTTTTGCATTTCAATAAATGCTTCAACAGAGAGATAGTCATCATCATGAGACATAGCTGTGGCTCCAAGTAAATAGGCTTAAATTTTTGTGCGACGAAATATCGCACGGTTCCTCATAAATTACCACCAGCAAAATGATCTTCTACCGATCTTTTCTCTCGCTCGGTCAGGAATAGATGAGGCTCTCTCCAATATCGCTTATTCCGTTCCGCCAACAGTTAACGCATCGAGTTTCAATGTCGGTTGCCCAACCCCAACTGGCACACTCTGTCCAGCTTTCCCACAGACACCGACACCACGATCAAGGCTCAGATCGTTACCAACCATAGAAACTTGCTGCATTGCCTCGATGCCAGATCCTATCAAGGTGGCTCCTTTAATTGGTTGAGTGATCTTACCGTTTTCTATTAGGTAAGCTTCTGATGCTGAGAACACGAATTTTCCTGAAGTAATATCAACTTGCCCCCCACCAAAGTTAGGGGCGTAAATTCCTTTTTTGACACTGGCGATGATCTCTTCTGGTGTATGTTGGCCTGGCAACATATAGGTATTGGTCATGCGGGGCATCGGCAAGTGCGCATAAGATTCACGGCGACCATTCCCTGTTGGCGCAACCCCCATAAGACGTGCGTTCAACTTATCTTGCATATACCCTTTGAGTACACCATTTTCAATCAACACATTATATTGTCCATTGACACCTTCATCATCAACGTTAAGTGAACCTCGCAGATCTTTTAACGTGCCATCATCAACAATTGTGCAAAGATTTGAGGTGACTTTTTTGCCTATTTTTCCAGCAAACATCGATGATCCTTTACGATTGAAATCACCTTCTAACCCATGTCCGACAGCTTCATGTAGTAGAACCCCCGGCCAGCCAGAACCAAGTACCACGGGCATGGTTCCTGCCGGAGCGGCAACCGCCTCTAAATTGACTAACGCTTGTCGAATGGCTTCATCTGCATAAGCAAAGGCAATTTTCTGACCATTCTCCTCATTGAGAAAGTAATCGTAATTAAATCGACCACCGCCACCGGCGCTACCACGCTCGCGACGCTCACCTTTGGTCGCCAGTACCGAAATCGATAGGCGTACTAATGGACGGGTATCACCCGCATACGTCCCATCAGTCGCGGCGACTAGCATCTGCTCATGTACTCCACTTAAACTGATCGATACCTCTTGAATCAAAGGTTCTTTGGTACGGATATAAGCATCTAACTGCTGTAATAACTCGGTTTTTTTCTGTTTTTCCCAACTGTCTAACGGGTTAGCGGCTGCATAATAGTGTTGATTTTCGGTACGATGAAATGCTTTGACATGCGCATTTTTTCCTTGCTGAGCAATGCCTCGTGCGGCGATTGCACTCTGCTTTAAACCCTCTAATTGAATTTGATCAGCGTACGCAAAACCAGTTTTTTCGCCACTGATCGCTCTGACGCCTAACCCACAATCAATATTAAACGAGCCATCTTTAATAATGCTGTCTTCTAAGACCAAAGATTCATGCCAACTGGACTGAAAATAAATATCTGCATAATCAATGTCACGAGTGGTGATACTGACCAAAGTATCAGCAACATCTTGCTCACTGAGGCCGGTAGGGGTTAGTAGTGCCTCTTCTATACGGGTAATACTCATAGCGGATTCTTTTTCTCTATCAATTGATTATAAAAACGTGTGTGTTCCATAACAGGCATGGTACGGCGAATGGATTCTATCTGCTTGACATCAATCTCTACCACTAAACATCCGGGCTCTTGAGCAAGTGAAGCGATCACCTCTCCCCATGGGCTGACAACCATGGAGTGTCCCCATGTTTCACGACCACAGGGGTGACGGCCCGTTTGACCGACGGCAATAACCCAGCACTGAGTTTCTATCGCTCTTGCCTGCAACAATATTTGCCAGTGGGCTTTGCCGGTTACCGCAGTAAAGGCGGCAGGCACCAATAACACTTGAGCCCCTTGCTGACGTAGCTGACAATATAGCTGAGGAAAACGCAGATCGTAACAGATCGACAAGCCTAACATACCGAGAGGTGTGTCTACGACCACCACTCGGTTACCAGCCGTAAATGTGGCCGATTCTCGGTAACGATGATGGCTATCTGCGATCTCCACATCAAGATGGCTATCTGCGATCTCCACATCAAATAGATGTAACTTGTCATAATCAGCTACCCGTTCACCTTGAGGATTAAACAGTATCGAGCTGCTGGTGATGCCATTTTGACGACGAATAGGCAAGCTACCCACCAAAAACCACATTTGATAACGTCTCGCCAACTTTGCCAATTTTTGTTGGATAGGCCCTTGAAGTAGAGGCTCAGCCTGTTGCCGATAATCCAGATGTCGTCCAAATAGAATGGCGTTTTCTGGTGTGAACGCCCATGTTACTTTTTGTTTCGCTAACTGGGCTAACTGCCGTTCAATCGCCTGAAGATTGTCACTGACCGATGAGCCTGAGGTCATTTGTATTAAACCTAACCTTGCCATACTAAACTCCTTATTCGGTTATTTCTTCAGTTTTTCTGGCAACTTAAACTCCCCTTTACTGCGCGATAACTCTTTCACCGTAGGCGAGTCAATCGGACCAATGACTTGATAATTAACTTGGGTAAAGACTTCCACCACAGGAGAGATAACCGTAGTAATCGCCAACACATACAAAGCCGTAGCGGGAGTAACGGCAAAAGCGGTCATCACTGGGAGTCCGGAGGTAATATCTGGAATAAAATTCACCTCAGCATCGACCGTGCGCGTATTTAAGTCCGCCATGCCTTTAATCGTCATCTCACCGGCAATCGCATCCATTTTGATGTTATTCGTGACAAAAATACCTTGCGAAAACTCACCACTGCCAGTGATGCGGCTAAATGCCATGCCTTTATCAAAAATATCACTAAAGTCTAGCTGCATTTTACGAATGATCGAATCAAGGCTAAAGATGCCTAGTAGCTTAGATGCGCCACTGACATTAGAGATCACCCCTTTACCTAATTTGGTTGCCAATTGACCTTGTAAAGTATTAACCTTCATCGACCAAGGAGAGCCTTGCCATTGCATCTGGCTAGTGATCTCAAATGGAGCTTTTTGGATACCAGAAGTAATTCCGAACCGCTCCATTAAATCGCTGTTATTTTCACCCTTCATCGCCAAATTCATACTGGTTTGACTGTCGTTTTCCGTGAGTGTCCACTCACCATTGATATGTATTTGGTTTGACCCGCTGACGATGTCAATTCGCTTCCACGCGAGAGTTTCACCTTGACGTTGAAAATCCATATTAAGCGTACCGACCTTATACCCCTGTAACCAAAAGTCATCAATCAGTAAGGTTAAATTGGGCATCAACGCATGGAATTGACGATCAAATTCAGAAATTAACGGCGCTTGTTGCTTTAATCTATCCACGAGCAAGGTACTGCCATCACTAGGTTTCATCTCAAGTTGGGGGAGATAAATATGCAAACGTTGCAACGAAATACTGAGATCATAAGGTTCAATATAGCTGGCCTGTCCTTGTATTTCTTGGCTATTGATCTCTGCCTGCCAGCCAAGATTTTTTTGTCGAGCTGAAAATTCGACATCATGCCACTCTAACTCCCCTAATGTGAGTTCCTTGACATGCACATCGATACGCTCAGGTAATGGTATTGGTGGGGGATTGATCGAATTCAATCTAGCACCAGAAGAGGAGGGTGATATTTGCTGAACAAGCGCTAACCACTGATCGACATTGAACCGTTCACTCCGTATTTGAGCCTGATGTCCCACAACCGGACTCATCTTAAAGCTACCTTGTCCAAGTAAAAGATAACTTGCCTTCAGTTCAGGCATTGACTGAGTGATGTCAATTTCTGCTTGATATTTGGCCTCAGGAAGCTGTAGCCGTGCTGAGATCGTTTGTTGATTACCTGAAGCCTGTAAACGTGCAACGCCAGGCGTATTGAATGATTTTGTGAATGGGTAAGGATAGTCACTGGTTATCGAGCGTAGGTTTACCTGCGTATCAATCTGATAAGTAAACCCCACATCACTAAGCTGAATATCGACTCCCATTTGCCAAGCGGCATGGCCAGATACAGGGGCTAGCCAGGACTCACCCACATAAGGTTTAAGCCGCGATGTTTCCCAGTCACCAAGCAGATCAATCGCCACATTATAACCTTGCTGAGCACTTTCGCCTTTGAAGTCAAAAGAGATCGGCTGGGTTAACAATTGAGCCGATAATCCAGCCGCCGTCACTCTATCATTATCAAAATGGATGCGTCCAGATACGGTTTCTAGCGTCATCGAGGGTGTTTGAATATTGACATGATTCTGCTTTAAATCAGCCCATCCCCAAGCTCGAATATCTCGGGTATGCTCAAATGGAATACTCAGTTGAAACTCAGAACTTACCGAACCATTCACCTCAATGGTTGTTAACGCTGCGCCAACCGAATCAACTAATGGCGTGGCGGTCATATAGTCTCGTACGGCATTGCCTTGCCCTTCGACAGTGGCATTTAGTTCTAACTTTCCGTCACTGGCAAGTTCCGCTATTTGTCCAACAATCCGCTGAGCTTTCACTCCCATCAGGGTCGCAGAACGTGAGTCGAGGTACATGGCATCGTTTTCAAAGAGTAAATCGAGCTGTAAATCGGTGATCGTTGGCCAAGCCGTATCGAAACTAAATTGTGCCTCTTTTAATCCGACCCAAGCTTGAAAAACGCCATTGTTCTTCGAATAAGGAAATTCATTCAATGCACCATACCAAAGTAACTTTGCTGTTTTTACTTTGCCGCCCTGAATTGAGGTCGAGAGGTAGTCGGTTAACTCTTGCCCTAATGCTAAAGTGGGTAAATAACGCCAAGTTTCACCGGCATTGTATAAATCAGCCTCAGCATAGAAGGAGAGAAAAGGTGGGCTTTGATGCGGAAAATCTAGCCGAAAAGCCCCTAATACTTGTAAATCTGGCGTAGCGGCAGTAATTTTATCCGCCCATAAAGACCAACCTTGTTCATTGTTCTGCCAAACAAGATCAAGCGCGGCTTGACGAACAGATAAAGGAGCTTGAAAAACTTCCCCATAAGGAAGCGTGTCATCGATCAATGAAGCATGAATCACAGCTTGATCTGGCGTACCTGAAATATAAGCTTGTAAGTGATGAACTTCCGGCAGTAATGCCCATTGATCAATCATTCCTTGATTGAGTTTAGCGGAATAATGAATCGGTTGATTGATGTGTTTGCTAATACGAATATCTTCGAGCCTGCCGTGTGGGTTAAGCTTAGCAACCCAAGTTCGAAGTTCATTTTTCTCTGGAACTAGCGTCATAAAGGGGGATAACGTTTCTAGCGCCAACTGAGAAACATTAACTCGCCAACGATCAGGCTGCCAATCAAACGCCACATCAAGGCTAGGCCAAGGTGTATGATCGGTACGTAAATTCAAGGCATGAGCACTCACCTGCCATCCCTTCGCTGTCGGAGATAGTTTAAGTATTCCTGACTCTAATAATAATTCATGCTGTTCTTGCCCATGCCAAGAAATTTCCGAGGGTTTTAGCTCCACATAGCCGTCAATCGGTTGGTTATGCTCAAGTGTCACCCAGGCATTAAAACTCACCACGCCGCGCTCAATACCGACTTCATCGGTGAAATATCGAGTCAGCCATGGACGCACTCTTAACTGATCAGCACTGATGTAAAAATTGCCTGAGATATCACGCAATGAACCATGATCCTGAAAATCGGCCCGTACATTTAATGAATTGATTTCACTATCGGCTAAACTAACGATCCCTTCCGCTCGATGCTGTTGTTCTTGGTTTTGCCAATGGAGTTTTTCAATTTCAATCTGGCGCAGATCGCCCGCCAGCGTTTGGTAAAAAACCCTAGAATCTTGAATAGAAAAATCATCAAGTTGACGTAAAAATAGGTTATCTATACGCTGCAGGATCACACCTTGACTATTAAATGAAGGGTTAGATTCCGCTTGCTGTAATGCTAACCAATCAATCGAACGAATATCTAAGTTCAGTTGGTGGATAATAAGGTTGGCAACCACAGGCTGACGTTGCAGTAGACTTTGTAATAAATCAAATTCCACATCCACACGTTGAGCCTGAAACTGGATCTGACTTCCGTCTGGCAAATTAGCCTGCACCCCCTCTAATGACAACGAAGGGTGAGTATTGCGCCAAAAGCCACGCACATCTGAAACAACCCATTGGATTTGAGTACCGTCACTCACCCAATGTTGAATTTCGTCTTTGAAACGATTCATTTCTGGCAACAGAACGCGTAGCAAGGTGACAAGCAAAGCCAGCACCACTAATACACTAATCAGTAGCCATAACACCATCCGCCCAAGGCGAGTTAAACTCGAAATCACCCACAATCCTACTTACATCATGACAACATCAAATTGCTCTTGAACATACAAAGATTCCGCTTTAATGCGCACTTCTTTACCAATAAAAACTTCAAGCTCAGCAAGAGAATGGGACTCATCCCCTTGTAAAGTTTCAGCCACTGCAGGTGAGGCATATACCACAAACTTATCCGCATCATAAGCACGATTGACTCGTGTTACTTCACGCAGAATTTCAAAACAAACGGTTTCCACGGTTTTCACTGTGCCGCGACCTTCACAAGTTGGACAAGTAGAACAGAGCACATGTTCAATACTTTCTCGGGTACGTTTACGGGTCATTTCAACTAAACCGAGATGAGTAAACCCATTAATATTGGTTTTCACTCTATCTTTGCTTAATGCGGCTTCTAAAGAAATTAACACTCGCTTACGATGTTCATCAGACGCCATATCGATAAAATCGATAATAATAATCCCACCAAGATTGCGTAGTCGTAGTTGGCGAGCAATAGCTTGCGTTGCTTCGACATTGATATTAAAAATCGTTTCTTCTAAGTTTCGCCGCCCTACAAAAGCGCCGGTATTAATATCTATCGTTGTCATGGCTTCGGTCTGATCAATGATCAGATAACCACCCGACTTCAACTCCACTTTTCGCTCTAATGAGCGTTGAATTTCATTTTCGGTATCGTACATGTCGAAGATAGGTTTATCCCCTTCGTACAAACACAGTTTATCCGTCAGTTCCGGAACAAATTCAGAGGTAAATTCAATCAGATTATCGTATTCAATCCGTGAGTCGACTAAAATTTTAGTCAAGTCTGTACCAACAAAATCTCTGATAATTCGTTGTGCAAGCCCTAGCTCACCATAGAGCGTTGAACGCGTTTTGTATTTCGCTCGGCGCTCCATCACTTTGCTCCACAAGCGCTTTAAGAAAGCGGCATCTTGGGCTAATTCTTTTTCATTTGCGCCTTCGGCTGCGGTACGAATAATAAAGCCGCCATGTTCATCGCAATAGTGAGCGACCACTTTTTTCAAGCGCTCTCGCTCACTTTCACTTTCGATCCGTTGAGAAACGCCAACATGGCTTGCGCCTGGCATATAAACCAGATAGCGCGAAGGAAGAGTAATATCAGTGGTCAGGCGAGCTCCTTTCGTACCAAGTGGATCTTTAACAACTTGTACTACGATATCTTGCCCTTGCCGAACCAGCTCTGAAATATCACGAACTTTAAACTGCTGTTTCTCGTTTTCTGACACACATTCAGTATGAGGAACAATATCGGAGGCATGTAAAAAAGCCGCTTTATCTAGCCCGATATCAACAAATGCCGCCTGCATCCCCGGTAATACCCGGCTCACTTTTCCTTTATAAATATTGCCAACAATACCGCGTTTAGCTTCACGTTCAATGTGGATTTCCTGTAGAACACCACCTTCAATCATAGCGACCCGAGTCTCACTCGGTGTCACGTTTAACAACAACTCCGCACTCATGAGCGCACCTCAATGATTAAAATTATAAAAATTCGTGCAAGAGCTGGTCAGTTTCATATAGCGGTAACCCAACGACCGCGTAATAGCTACCTTCAATCCTAGTTACAAACTTTCCACCCAATCCCTGAATAGCATAACTGCCAGCTTTATCGCATGGCTCACCACTTTGCCAATATTGTTCAATGTCGTGTTCAGATAGCGGCTTAAACCAAACATCCGTCGTGACAACCACAGTACGATGACGCGCCATCGTCGCCACCGTTACCGCCGTCATGACTTGATGGCGAGCCTGAGATAACTGCTGCAACATACGATGGGCATCAATAAAATTACTGGGTTTTTCCAACACCTGATCATCAAGCACAACAATGGTATCTGAGCCGATAACGATAGCGTTAGCCCCCGCTAATGTCAGACCTGCATAGGCTTTGTCTTGCGACAAACGTTCAACATATGCTCGGGGAGTTTCCCCTACTTGGCGTGATTCCTCTACGTTCGGAACGACAATATCGAAGGAGTAACCCAATTGGGTGAGCAACTCACGGCGTCTCGGTGAGCCGGACGCCAATACTAATTTTTTCTCACTCATTTTATATGCCAATGGCGTCGAACTCGACGCAGCAGTAAAAACATCCATGGCCAAAGTATACAGCTAATCACGCCACTCCAAAGAGAGAGAGGGTTAAAAGCCACATCTTGAATGAGATATTCGCCAAAAAAAATCAAAACTTCCAACCCCATGGCTAATAACGCAATAATGATCGCTTGCTGCCATAACGCCATATTACGCAGGACCAGAAAGTTCATCGCGACAAGATAAATGATGATCGACATCATCATACCGCGAATACCCAGAGTTGAACCAAGCAGTAAGTCCCAAAACAATCCAAGAGTGAAAGCAGTACCAACATTCACGCGATGTGGCAAAGCCATCACCCAATAGCAAGTCACCAGTAACAGCCATGAAGGACGCAATAGGTCAAGCGTCCCAGGCCAAGGAATGGTTTGCACCACTAACGCCAGTAAAAAAGATCCCCAAATAACGCTACGACTGGTCCAATCATTGTGCGCCATTATCGCTCTCCTTGGTCATTTGCTCCGGATTCGCTTGTAATACTTTTTGTTGGCGATCTTCATTTGGCCAAATTAATAGCAAGTAGCGCAGACGATTAAAATCCACCACGGGTGACGCTTTTATTGAAGCGAATTCACGTCGGGTGTCTTTATCAACGTGCGAAAGATAAGCGACAGGGTATCCTTCTGGGTAAACACCACCAAGGCCAGAAGTCACCAACATATCTCCCACCTCCATATCGGTGCTGGTTGCGATATGCTCTAACTGGATTTCATCGGTTTGTCCATTACCAGAGGCAACCACCCGAATATCATTACGAATATTTTGTACGGGTATAGCACTGTTGGGATCGACTAATAATAATACCCGACTATTATGTGCCGCCACGAAAGTCACCTGACCGACGATCCCTTTCTCATTAATCACCGGTTGACCTTCATAAACACCATCCAATCGCCCTTTATCGATCACCACTTGGTGTCGATAAGGCGAGGTATCGACCCCCATAACTTCAGCCACGACTTTTTTCTCATCTCGCACAAAAGACGAACCAAGCAGCTTACGTAACCGTTGATTTTCTTCCCGATATTGATCCAGTAAGATCAAATCGCTTTTTAGTGCTAACACTTCTCGTTTTAGACTGCGATTAGAGTCCATCAACTGTTGTCGAGAACTAAATCGTTCATAAAAACCATCGAACATACTGCGTGGCAAGTCGGCGGCATATTGAATTGGAGCGACCATGCTATTGAGTAGAAAACGAACTTGAGAAAATGCATCTAAACGACTATCAGCCAGCATGAGGCTGGCTGATACGATGATCGCAAAAAATAGACGTAGCTGAAGAGAAGGCCCTCGACCAAATATTGGCTTCATCTTAAACAATCCTAGATTTGTATTCTGGCATAGTGATCCTGCCAAAAAGCCATTATTCGTCGCTGAACAGATCGCCACCATGCATATCGATCATTTCTAAAGCTTTACCGCCACCACGGGCAACACAAGTCAGCGGATCTTCAGCAATCACCACGGGGATCCCCGTTTCTTCGGTTAATAGACGATCCAGCTCTTTTAATAAAGCGCCGCCGCCGGTCAGCACCATGCCATTTTCTGAGATATCCGACGCTAGCTCTGGTGGACACTGTTCTAACGCCACCATTACTGCGGAAACAATGCCACTTAATGGTTCTTGCAGCGCTTCGAGAATTTCATTGGAATTAAGGGTAAAGCTGCGCGGAACCCCTTCTGCCAAGTTTCGACCGCGAACTTCTATTTCTAAGACTTGATCACCCGGATAAGCTGAACCAATCTCATGTTTGATCTTTTCAGCGGTGGCTTCACCGATCAAGCTACCGTAGTTACGACGCACATAGTTAATGATCGCTTCATCAAAGCGGTCACCGCCGATACGTACGGAAGAAGAATAAACCACCCCATTAAGTGAGATAACCGCAACTTCAGTGGTCCCACCACCGATATCGATCACCATCGAGCCGGTTGGCTCAGAAACACGTAAACCTGCACCAATCGCCGCCGCCATCGGCTCGTCAATTAGATAAACTTCACGCGCACCAGCGCCGAGGGCTGATTCACGAATGGCACGACGTTCAACTTGCGTTGAACCACAAGGCACGCACACTAATACGCGTGGGCTGGGTTTTAGTACGCTGTTGTCATGCACTTGGCGAATAAAATGCTGCAGCATTTTTTCAGTCACGTAAAAATCGGCAATCACGCCGTCTTTCATGGGACGAATCGCAGAAATATTACCCGGTGTGCGACCCAGCATTTGTTTCGCTGCATGCCCCACGGCAGCAACGGTTTTTCCACCGCGGCCTTTGTCTTGGCGAATCGCAACGACAGAAGGTTCATCAAGAACAATCCCTTGTCCCTTTACATAAATAAGTGTGTTGGCTGTACCTAAATCTATTGATAGGTCATTGGAAAACATGCCACGAAGTTTCTTAAACATAATCTTCGTTCGTCCTGCAAGATGAATAAAATGAAAATTGCACTAAATGTACCAACGCCTTGCAATCACAGCAAGGCGTTGATCCATAAATATGAAGGAAAACCCAGAATATCTAACAGATTCCTAACTTAAACAGTGAAATCGGAATAAATGAACAGACATCTCTTTGCTAATTTAGCTCCCGCCACCAAATGACTCGGTCATTGCCACGGTACAAGCCAAATTGCACTTGGCCAGAGACACTATCATCCCAGGTTTCACTTTGAGAATTATAACGGCGTAACCAAGGTAGCCCATGCTGTTCTAAATTGAGTAGCGCTTTGATCACACCGCGATTGCTTACCCCCGGTGCGGTATAGTCTAGCCTTTTCATCCCTTGCTCTAAAGTCAATGGGCTTGTATCTGGCTGCATGGTTACGGTAACGGGAGGCTTAGACCCAGCTTGGTTAACACTAAAATCATTCGATTGAAACTCAAAAACGCTTAGCTGAGGTAACTCAGTACAGTTATCATGAGTGTTGGTTACAAATCCGTCTGAGGTATAATACTCACTGATGATTTTTTGCTGTAAGCCTTGTGTTTCAGGGCCAAACACATCTTCAATGGTTAAACGTCCCCAATACAACGGCATGGTTTGGTCGATATTTTCAAAGGTGTAACCTAAGCAATCCTCTGAGTAAGACGTCCGATAACAGACATCATCACTGTCTCTTAGATCATTGATTGACAATTGTAAGTTAAAGTCTGCATTAAACGGAACCATAGGATCTATCGGTTTTTGATAGCGCAGTTTTTCACCCATTAATATCACCCCACTGGTTGATGGGGATTGACGACTGACCGGAGCGATTAATTCGTTAGTAAAATCGATCGGGAAGTCATTATCATCAACAGCGTGATGATAAGCTCTCTCTGCCCATTGGTTGTTATAACGCCACCAATCGCCAATTAAATAATTAAGCGTATCCGAGCCACTACCTGATTTAGGCTGTAAATAAAGCCCTGGATTGTTCGCATAAGCAAACGGTTGGCCTAGGTAGGTAAAAGGTTGACCTTCTGTCGAACACGCAGAAGTCAATGTGACCGTCATCGGTGAGACAGCAAAATAAGCCGGGATAAAGCGCCCTATCGGCCCTGTTGACGTCACTGCAATCGGCAAATCAGCTTCAATTAAATTGAGGCCAAGATAAGAAGTAGGCGGCACTAATGAAAAATAAAACACCCCGACTTCACTCACACTCTGTTGAACGGTTGTAACCTCTCCAAACTCATGATCGTAATTTAGCGTACCAATAGAACCAGCAGAACCATTGGAAGGTTCAACCAGCGTATGATTGAGAATAATCGACTGTTGCTGATAATTAATTACTCCCAAATTATTGGTAAAGTCATTATCTTCATTCGGTTCAGCCGCTACCGCTTTGATATTAAGATTAAATCCTTCCCCCGCTCTTGCAAAAACCAAACAGCTTAAGTCAGCAGCAGGACACTTACCATCGGGATGAGCAGAGTTGTACGAGTGATTGGTACTAAGCACTAATGCACGCGGCACCCGAATAAAATTCGCTTGTCCAGTCAATTGTAAGTCTTGCTCATCGCCACTGCCATTAAAACGGGCGTGCAAAGCTAAGCTCCCCGCTTCGCGATAGGTAAGTTCAAATTCCGCTTGACCATTTTCATCAAAATACAGGCTACGATGACTCGGGGCTGCGCTATTATTGCTAATCGGTAAATCATCCACGACAACATTCATTGCTGAAAACCCTTGCCCTCCCGAAGGGGTAAGATATTCACTCCATAATGAAACATCTTTGTCTACACCAGCAAAACTTGGGATACATTGTTCAGGATTATCTCCTTTACTTAATGCAGTGATAGTTCCAGTGACTAATTGATTGGCATAAGCATGGGGGACATCGATAATGAAACCGCTATCAGAAAAAACTAATGAACAGTTTTGTGCTGAATAGTCACCAGTGCCATATCTGCATAAGTTGGTAGAAAAAGGTTTCGCAGTAGGAGTGGAATTTTGTACACCTACAGTCACACTTCCTGGAGTATTGCGCCTTAGTTTTAGATTGGCGATGCCATTCGAAAAGTTAATCTGCGGGCCATTAACCCATCCCCCACTAGCAGAAGGAGATGCATTAGGACTTAAATTAACACTAACTGGCTGCTGGTAAAGCTCGCTACAACTGCTATTTGCACAGGCTTGTATTTGTACATCAGCGGCATTACAAGTTAGCGCATCTGACGATGGTAAAGTAAAACGAAAATGATCGACCTGTTCACCAACCTCACGAGATTTTAACGCACAAACACGGAAATTATCGATTTCATGATGATTGACTGATGCACCTGTCGAGCCCGCGAGAGAAAGTAGAAAGTCAACGGGAGTTGCCCCTTGATTGGGATTACTCAACACGTTATACCAATCAATGATCGTTTGCATAGTGCCATTCACAGATCGATCGACGCGAACCCAAACGGCACCACCACTGCGCGAATCAATAGTGATGAAATAACGATGGCCGGGGCCTGCACCAGGAAAAGAACATCCGCCTCCCCACCATTGACATGTCCGACGCACATCTAATTTAGGATTGAGGTTGGCGTCAGTGCCCACTAAATATTGATAATTCGCTGACTCAGAGCCACGAATCGCCACAGCTTGCTCGCGAAAACCAGGACCACCTTGCCGCCCTTCGGTTGGGTTGGAATAGTTACCCCATTCATCTAAGCCAATACCCAGCCAGCCACCAGCAAACCCAGATACAGCTGGAGTCGTAGACGTTGGATTACGAGGCGCATAACCAAGTGAACCGCCAAACCCACCAGTACGTGGGGTTACGCTGGCATCAGAAAAAATTAGTGAAATCCCATCGGCACCATTACCTGTTAAATCCGCCCATGCGTAGTAATCCAACTCGACTTGCACTAAATTACCATCTGCAGGAAAAATTCGTTGATAAGTCACAGCGGTCGCTTGGTTTCCAATATCCTCGGTAAGACGCAAGCGGTCACTAACTATTCTCGGTGTAAAGTTACCACTACTGGTAAAAGGTACCCAGCTTTGCCCTAGGCTTGAGCGATTAAAATCATCGCTAAAGCAAGTATAGCCTTGTTGTTCAAATTGATTAATACGACTCGAACCCGACATCGTTAATTGCTTTGCGGTCACTCGGCCATTTAATACTGAATTATTATTTAAGGTCAGTTGATCTGCAGCATAAATATATCCATTTACAATACTTTGATTATTGAATGAGATACTACCATAAGCAACAATCGTCAAATTGCCCGTAGATGTTGCATTGAGTTGACTGCCAGAGATTTGGGTATTACCTAAAATAAAAATCCGTACATCACCATCAATGACCAATTGACTATTTTGGACGAAATTTGCTGACTCAAACCAATAATCTCCACTGCTTAAAATTGCTTTGGCATTTTGATTTAGTTGAAAATTTTTGATTCGATATCCATTATTGTTTGGCAAAAATGTCAGTTCACATCCACTAGTTAAATTAACTTGATTGAGCGTATTTATTGACGTGGATTGAGTGGTTGAACATTCAATAGTTTCATTCGAATTCCAAATAGGGAAAGAATTTGGCCCCGTAAGAGACAAAGACGGTGTCGATAAACTCCCCGTAACCACACATTGTTGACCATCACAACCATCACTAGGTAATCCAGCCCCAAGGTTAGAAGAACAAAACGCTAACGCCTGACCACCCGTTCCCGTTATTTTGGCTGAGTTATTTTGTGTAAATTGCGGATTCGGTGCACCACTACAACTACCATGACCTTGAGCAACCCGAGGGAAATAGATGCTATTATTAATCTCTTGGAAAGCGAAAGAATAGCTTGCAAAGCTCATTACCACCAAGGACAAAAATGCTTGTGCTAATCGCCATAGTTTAATTCTCACCCCGCACCCCCACTTGAATTGTCCGTTGCCATGGCCAGTCGCCACTGCTGCATTGTCCGATGCTGGTAATTTGCAGCACCGTTTGCTGATTATCTAATACACCGATATATTCACAGCTAACTTGCGCCGCACATTGCGCTAAGCCATCCCCTTGAAACTCAATGTTACTTGTAACAGGGGTATAATCCGGTGTTGAAAGCTGAGCATTTGACTGAGCAACGCGACAACTACTTTGTTGATTATTTTCTTGATAATAGCGGCTAATGGCGATCTCCGCTGCCGATCGAGCGGCCATTTCGGCGCGAGTACCCATCACCATCGACACCAACTGCTGGCTATTGCGCTGCTGATTACGATTGGCAACCGCGGCAACAAAGCCGACCACGACGATGATAAAAATAACCATCACCAAGCCGCTGCCTTGCTGGCTACGGCGCATTATAGATAAGTGCATTGTGATCAAACCTCACCTGTTCACCGCGATCTTCAAAGGTTAGTTCCATTTTAATTAAACCGTTGCGTTGCAAAACTGGCTCTGCTTCGACGAAATTAGCTTTGCTAATCTTTTCTGCCATCAATACCTTGGCATTGGGTTGCTGTGGGGGAAGTTGATTGAGCGTTAATGGGTAACCTTGATAACGGTAGATTTTTTTTTCAGCCTTGAGATAGCAGTACGCAACCAGTTCTCGATAGACATAGACGCGTCGAGCTGGCGATTGCAGTTCAAAGCTCGTTAGACGAGTGAAATCAAGTTCAACTTCATGGTGAGCATTCGCCTCAGAAAAAGTCACCTTATCGGTTAATTCGGCAACCTGCTGATGAGGGCCGACTGGATCAAGTGATTGACGTAACATCATTGGATTTGTCGGGTAAACAACAATTCGATCTCCCGCTTCTAGCGTCAAGTTATCTTGAGTTGACCGAAGTAGTGGCAACATTTTTATGCCGCTTGCCTGATGAGGCAATTGACTATAAACCCCGCTATTAATGATCGGCAAAAACTCAATGCAGTCATTTTCGACGATGACGCTATTGGGTACCGCTTGGCGAATTTCACGGCTTAAGCGCTCAGTCATAAATTGGCCTTGCTGAATCAGCGCTTCACGAGATGTGCTGGTGGCATAAATACCCATGGCTTGACCAGCAATATTACCGAGAAACAGGCCGACAATGCCAAGTAAAATAATCGCCATCACCATCTCGATTAAGGTAAAACCACGTTGCATCAGTAGTTCCCCTTAATCGCAGCAAACGGGTAGCGGTTGCCTTGTGAATCAATAATCACCACCTCGATGCGTTTATAATGAGTACGCTGATTGGCATTAACGCTAGTAAACTGACCACTATTATCCTGTTCATAAAAGACATTAATGGTAACCGTAAAATTGCGATAACTGCTATCAAGAGTCTGACCAAGCACATCCTGAATCGGTCTAGGTTGATCCCCCGTGATAAAATCATCGACGTCGTTAAACAATGTTCGATCGTTTTCACCTGCCGTAATATCAGGCCCAAGTGCAGAAGGATCCGTGCAGAGACGCTCTTCTGGACCACTCAATAAACACTCAGGCAAACCGCCATTAGGGCCTGAATTGCGATCAAACTGACGCCCCAAAATTTCGTCCAATACCGCTCTGCCCAGCTCAGCGGCTTTGACTGCAATCACTTGCTCGGCGCTCTGCTGCGAACGCGGATATAGCGCTGCCGCCAAGCCAGTAATGGCAATCGCGGTAAGGGTAATAACAATGATCATTTCCACCAGGGTAAAACCGCGCGTCAAAGCACGCCTTAGCTTAATGGGCTTCACAGGCATAGATATAGCCCTCAGTATTAATGCACACTTGGCGCTGATCGGTGGCAGAAAAGATCGAAATCGTACAGACTTCTGTGCCACATTGAGCAACCCGACCAAGGGAATCAAAATCAAGGTAGGTTTGCCCGGTTTCAGTCACTATCGCTAAGTTTACCCCGTTGAGCTTGGCATCAAAAAAACCAGCATCTTGCTGCTCAAAACCCTGCTCCGCGCAATTGGCTACCGACTGATTAGTGGAAACAGGCCCGGCTTGATTAGCGGTTAAAACCCAGCGATTACAGAAACCGGTACGCTGCATGGCGCGATTTTGGGTTAAGCGCAGTGAGGCAAGAATTTCTTGTTGGCTGGTGAGCGCAGCAAGCGAGCTGGTGCCCGAATAACGGCTGGCGGCATAGGCAGACAGAATACCGAGCAAAAGAATAATCACAATCAGCTCGACTAAGGTAAAGCCCAATGTTCGACCAATGGATTGGCGCATCGCTGCCTCACGGAGTTGGGATCTTGCGGAAAACGAAATTCCATTATGAATAACACTAATAAAGACAAGTGACTTAAACGGTCACCTGTCTGCTACCCTCATAAACCGTTTATTCTTTATGCTTACTTAGCAACCAGAGAATACTTTGGTAGTCGGAACTGCTGACGAGGTCGCTTCCTTATAAATAACATTACAGGCTGCGCTCGTTGTTCCCCAGTTGGTGTTACCTTTGAATGAATAATGTATTGTTCGAGGATTAGTTGAGGGAGTTGGCAAATGAGCCTCCCAGTCTGACTCAAGGCCAACAACTGCTTTACCAATACCTGCTGAAGTAGCAGCAGGATAACCATAAACCAAGCTGATACCATCAACCTCTTCTCCTGACGGTTCAGTTTCCTTACCTGTCAATGCTGCTTTACCATAAACAATACCCGCCGCCCCATCAATAGCGCCCTTCAATCCTTGCAAGGAGGCTTTACGGGCATCTCCCTGAAAATTTAAAAACCGTGGTGCTGCCGTGACCGCCAAAATCCCTAAAATTACAATCACGACCACTAATTCGATTAGGGTGAAACCGCCTTGTTTTTTCATTGCTACTCTCTCTTTATATATCAAAATCCATCGGATTAATTTAAGGTGACCGTGACACGGCCGGTTTTTAGATCATAAACAAATTGATGTTCACTCTTACCTTCTTGCTGAAGATAAGTGCACGTCCAATCTGAGCCATTCGCTTGAGCGGTATAACGCAGATTAGCCTTATTATCACCGCCAACCACTGCAACTTGCGGTGGGTTTTGCAGTAAATTTTCCATTAAAGCGACACATTGTTGATCGGTAAGGCTAGTTGGGAACGCGCCGCCATCATTAATCGCTATCGGGTAGCCATCACGAAATCCTGTGTCTGCGCCACTGCTGTCTTTGGCGCGAGTGAGCCAGAATTCAACCCCATCATAATCAATTGTGTTGTATGTCTGTCCCTCTGCCGAGATTGAGGGGCGGGCTTTGGCTTCCCACTGGGCGCGAGCCGATAAAACACCCGTTGCAAAGCCACCGGCAACCCCTTCAATACTCGCTTTTTTTGCTTCGTCGGTCACATCAAGAAAACGGGGCAAAGCAGCCACGGCTAATAGACCGATCACGACAATGACGATCACTAATTCAACTAAGGAAAAGCCAGCGTATTTTTTCTTCATGAATCACCTTCTTTAAAGAGCATCATAAAACCTGTATCTGTCACTTTGCTTAACGCGCCTTTATGCGATAAAGCTTCGCTCTATTGTAAACTTGAAACCGTAGATGAAAAACTGTTGTTCTGTAAGGTAATTTTTATAAATTGCGCTTGCGTATAATATAGCTCACACTGATACCCTTGTGGTATGGGTTGCTCTTCCACTTGCAACTTTTTTTGCAAAATGTGTTGTTTAGGGTACAACCAGTTTAAAAGCTGAGTACACCGCTTGCCATCAACTTGTGTTGGTAACACCCACCCTGTCGCAGAAAAAGTCAATCGTTGCCCTTGCCATTGCAAATCGGATGGCTGATTTTCTAATAGCCATAGCTGTTTATAATCATTCGCTCGCTCAATAATCTCACGGTTGGCAAGCTCTAGTGCGGTACGCTCCAACGCCGCTTGTATTGGCGGCCAGGCTTGTAATAAGCCGATCAACAAGATGCCAATGACCAAAAACCACATCATGTATCTTGCTTGCTTAATTACCCTACCCTTTGATTGCATCAAGCATGCCCCACATGGGTAAGAAAATACCTAACGCCAACACCAAGACCATCGCAGCAACGATCACCAGTAAAATGGGTTCAATTCGCGCCGTGAGGGTTTTTAAATCATAGTCCACTTCACGGTCATAAAAATCAGCCACTTCGAGCAATAACTCATCCACTCGGCCAGTTTCTTCTCCGACGGCAATCATCTGCATCACTAATGGCGTGAAGATCTGGGTATTGGTCGCAGTAACGGTAATGCTGCCGCCCGCTTCAATTTCGCCTTTCATTTTCAGTAAACGTGATTCTAAAAACTTATTTTCCAACGCTTCAGCGGAAAGAGCCAAAGATTGGTTCAACGGCACTCCAGCTTTAAGCATTAAAGAAAAGGTTCGAGAGAAGCGAGCCAACTGAGCCCGATTGACAATGCCGCCGACCACCGGTATTCGTAACCGAAACTTATCCCATGTTTCTCGCCCCTGCGGCGTGGCCACCCAAGCACGAAAGGCGATAATCACGCCAACTATTCCGCCAATAATGGCTAACCAATAATTGACAAAAAAGTTCGACATATGAATTAATATGCGTGTGGGTAGGGGCAAATCAACCCCAAAGCGGCTGAACATGGTCGCAAATTGCGGAATAACCTTAATATTTAAAATAAACATGGCGATGGTAATAAAACTGATCACAAAAGTGGGATAACGCATCGCCGTCTTAATACGTTTGCGTGTCTCAACCTCTTGTTCATAGTAGTTTGCCAGTTGTAATAAAGCCTGATCTAACCGGCCGGTATTTTCTCCGACGCTAATCATCGAGACAAACAGCGGACTAAAAACATGGGAATGCATTTGCATGGCGGCAGATAACCCACGCCCATTGGTAAGCTCGCTGGTCACCTCTTCTAATGCCTGTTGCAACTGCTTATTGGTGCAGTTTTGTGTCAAGCCTCGCATAGAGCGCAATAATGGAACTCCAGCCTTGGTTAAACTGTACATCTGCCGACAAAAAATCACTAAGATTTCCAGCGGTACGGCAGGCGTTAACCAGGCTTTCCAGTCAATATTGGTCGAGTTCGCTGATTTTTTTGCCACGATAGAGGTTGGGATCACCCCTTGGCTGAGTAAAGCTTCCACCGCCATTTCTTCACTCGGGGCGTCAACACTGCCTGAGGCTTTACTGCCATCGGCATTTCGGCCTAGATATTGATAGTGTGGCATAATCCTTCCTATCGCTTATAAATAGATGGGTTGAGCCATACCGGAGGCATCCCCTTCACCGAGAACCATCACTTCATCCATGCTGACAACCCCTTGAATTGCCAATTCCATTGCTCGGGCTAATAGCGGTTTATAATGATGTGATGAACGAGCGGCATGAGCAAAGCCCGATGTATCGTTCGCTCTTAGAGCATCCATCATCGACGGCTCAAGCTCCAGCATTTCAAACACACCGATTCGTCCTCGATATCCGGTTAAGTTACAACTTTGGCAACCTCGCCCATGCACAAAGTGCTGGGACACTTGATTAGGAAAACGTTCCGCCAACCATTGTCGACGGGCCTCATCTAGCGGATCGTCTGTTTTACAATCTGGGCAAACTTTACGAATTAAGCGCTGGGCAACCACCGCACGTACTGCACTAGCAACCAGATACCCTGGCGCACCCATATCAATCAAACGTAAAGCGCTATCGACCGCATCATTAGTGTGTAAGGTACTCAACACTAAATGGCCCGTTAATGCGGCTCGTAACCCAATCTCAGCGGTTTCTTGATCTCGGATTTCACCGACTAAAATAATATCTGGGTCTTGGCGTAAGAAAGTACGCAATAAGGTTGAAAAATCGAGGCCAATTTTTGGGTTAACTTGAACTTGATTTAAGCGAGCAATCCGATATTCGACCGGATCTTCTGCGGTAATAATTTTTTTGCCCGCTTCATTTAATTCAGAAAGCGCCCCATAAAGCGTGGTGGTTTTACCTGACCCCGTCGGCCCAGTCACCAAAATCATGCCATGAGGTCGTTTCAGTTGTCGTCTCAGTCGCTGCAGTAAATCGGCGGGAATACCAGACTCTTCTAATTTTCGAATCCCACTGGTTTGATTCAGTAACCGCATGACCACCGATTCACCATATTGAACTGGCATCGTGGAAAGACGAATATCGACCGACTGACCTTTTGTACGGATATTAAAGCGACCATCTTGAGGTAAGCGTTTTTCAGAGATATCTAGGTTCGCCATCAGTTTCAAACGAAGAACTAATGCAGAAGCAATATTAACTTCATTAAGCAAAGTTTCATGCAATACACCATCAATACGCTGGCGAATACGTAAGAGGTTGGCATCCGGTTCAATATGGATATCTGATGCCCCAACTTGAATCGCATCTTCAAACAGCGAGTTGATCAGTTTCACCACCGTCATATCATCGGATTCATCACCGGCAATATTGTAATCAAATGCATCACTGTCTTGATGCTCGGCCTGCAACTGCTCAGCAAATGAAGCGATCTCTTTCGTCCGTCGATAATAACGATCAAAAGCCTCAACCAACTGTTTTTCGGGCGCAAGAACATACTCAAACTGATAGTTTGGCAGTTGTGTCAATAAGGACTCTTGTGCAAAAAGATCCGCCGGATCACTCATCACAATGCGCAGTATATCCTCGTTACGTCCAATCACTAAAGCACGCAAACGACGGGCATGCACTTCCGGCAGTAATTGGACCGCATCAATATCAATGTTGGCACGATTCAAATCAATTAAAGGCAATGATAGTTGATGAGACAAAAAGGCTAACATCTGCTGTTCAGTTAAAAAGCCTAACTCAATCAAGGTACGACCCAGTTTGCTGCCAGTCTGTTTTTGAACCACCAATGCTTGTTCAACTTGTTGCTCTGTGATGATACCTTCTTCAATAAGAAGATCACCAAGACGTTTTCTTAACTCAATTTTCACCTTGGCTCACCTCTTGCTGCATGAGTAATTGCAAACGCTGACGAATGAATGCGTGAGATTGGGTCGATAACCCGACGTTCTTTAACGCCATTTGATAAGATTCTTGAGCTTCGTTATACCTTAACGCTCGCTCTTGCTGAATTGCCAGCCCCAACCACCAACGACCGTTAGTGGCTTCTTTTTCAGTCAAGCGTTGATAACTATCTAACGCAATATCATTCAATTTATTTTTCTGAGCCAAAGCTGCACGCAAAGAAAGATACTCAACAGAAGCACCATCAGGCACATGATCTAACGGCGATAATGCTGCTTCATTCTGGCCTTCTTTCACTAATAATTTTGCCAATGCGATACGCAAGGTTTCGCCATCATAGTCAAGCTCAACCCCTCGTTGTAGCAACTCAAAGGCTTTTCTTACATCGCCTTTGCCGTAATAAAGCGCAGCCAATTGCTGACGAACTTGCTCGTTTCTTGGCGTATAACGCAATGCCTCACTGTATGCTTTTACCGCACCGTTAAAGTCATTACTATCTAATGCCTTATTCGCACGTGTTAATGCTTGGTTTGATAATGCTTGAGGTGTCAGCTCTACTTGCTCAACCAACATGTTTTTCTCAGGCTTGCTTGGCAAAGCAACCGCTGAGGTGGCGGTTAAGGGTTCCGGCTTGGGTGTCGCCGTTGTTACTGCGGCCAATGTCATTTCAGGCGACGTCACCGGAGGGTCGGCCACCTCTTGCGTTGGCGCTAAGCGATACACCGCGACCGCTAAAGAGGGAACATGTTGCGTCGGTGAAGAAAAGTTATTGGCGATTTGGGGTGATGCCAGCGATGAATCGATCAGCACATTTGGCATGACATCACTCGCTTGCTGCGAGACGGCCCAGCCTCCGACGGCGAGGCTAAGAGCAAAACCACCAACGAGCCAGATCCATGCAGGGCGAGTTTTAGCCATGGGTAGCTCGACCCGTTCAATGTCACCGAGTGTCTTACTCTGTTTTGACACTAATTGTGACAGTGCCTGATTAATTACACTCATTGATTGCTCCATCCCCACAAAAGAGGCCATTTGAATTTTGGTTGACAGGCGTCGAAGGTATCGTGAATAGCATGATACAAATGCACATTGGAGACTTCGTACTGCTTGGCATAAAACGTAAGTAATAATGCCTTATGACAAATTTGGTTTAATAAGCGAGGGATTCCTTGGCTGGCTTTCCACGCTGCTTTCTTCTGCTGTACACTAAACAATGCTTTTTCAACACCTGATTTTCGCAACCGGTTATCGATATAAGCTAAAGCTTCAGCCTGCGATAGCGGCCTGAGTTGAGCACTGAATGTGATACGTTGCCGCAGCTGCCTTAGCTGATGTTGAGCTAAACGTTCATCTAATTCCGGCTGACCTAATAACACCATTTGTAATAACTTACGCTGTTCTGTTTCTAAGTTGCCAAATAGACGTAAGGTTTCCAAAGCATCATCAGACAAGGCTTGCGCCTCATCCACAATCACAACCGCTCGTTTTCCTTGCTCATACCATTCGATTAAACGAGATTGAATAGCATCGATCAATACGCTATCGCTCACCAAAGGTACCTTCAACGCCGTCGCCACTGAGCGGCGCAACTCAATGCCTGACAAGGCTGGATTAGGCAGATAAATCCAGTGAATATCCGCCGCTAAATGAGTCAATAGCATACGACACACCATGGTTTTTCCGGTGCCGACTTCACCGGTGACTTTAATGATCCCCTCGCCCATTTCTAACGCAGCATTCACAGTTTGTAGCGCTTCATAGTGCGGTGCTAACCCTAAGAAAAGCGCCGTGTCGGGTGTCAAATGAAATGGAAATTGCTCAAATCCATAATGTGTCAGGTACATAACTGATTTAGTTCAAACCTTATTCTGCGTCTGGAAACCACTCTTGTAATAGATCTCTTGAACGCTCCAGCTCTTTTTGCCAGGTATTTACCCCAACCACCGTCGGCTTAAGCAAAATCACTAACTCGGTTTTTTGCGTTAACTCTGTAGTATTACGGAACAAATGCCCTAACACGGGAATATCGCCAAGAAAAGGAACCTTGGACACCCGATTATTGGTGTTGGTTTTCATTAATCCACCAATGACGACCACATCACCGTCCTGCGCCCGAATCACTGAATCAGACTCACGAATCGAACTACGAGCAAGTGGTAATGAATAAAGCTCGCTACCGAATTGAATATCTTTGGTTTGTTGCTCAACTTCAATCACCGAAGGGTGTACATGCAATAAAACGTTACCTTTATCATCAATTTGTGGGGTCACATCTAAAGAGATACCGGAGAAAAAAGGTGTTAACGCGACATCGGGCGAGGCATTCGAATTGTCACCACTTCCGACCACACTGGTTAAATCCGTCACGTAATATTCGTCCGTTCCTACCTTTATCACCGCTTTTTGGTTATTCGCGGCGGTGACTCGAGGGCTAGACAAGACATTCAAATCCCCTTGAGTAGCCATAAAGCTCAATACGGAGTCAAAGCTACCATCTGAAATGGTAATATTGGTTTGTCCACCCAACAGTGAGCCAATCGCATCCAATCCGGGTAAACTTGACGTGTTACTTCCAATCCGATTAAGCACCACCTTGCCGTTACCAAACGACATGTTTGACCAATTAATGCCTTGCTGATAACTATCCGTTAAGGTGACTTCTAATATTTTGGCTTCCAAGATCACTTGCCGCTGCATACGTTGATGTGAAATAGCTAAAAATTGTCGAACTTCGCGAATTTCATCAGGATAAGCTCGTAAGGTTAAAATGCCCGCTTGGGGTGTAACCACGACACTCTGTCCACGATCAGAACCAATTAAGCGAGCGACCGCTTGCTGCAGCTGAGACCAAAAATCACTTTCGTTGATGGTTTCAATTTCTGTTCCACCACGCATGGAAGTGCTAGTCTCTGAACGGCTAACACCACTACTGCTGGTACGGTTAGAGCCGCTATCAGTATTGGTAATGGTTCCGGTGCTAATGGATGTTAATGAGCGGCCTGTACGTTTAAATTGTAAGTAATCAACTGGAATAGAGACGGTTCTCAGCCCGACCGGGTAAACTTGAATAATTTTACCGATTTTTTCCACTTCGTAGCCATATAAATCACGTACGACATCCAAGGCTTCATCTAAAGTTACATCGGATAAATTGATCGTGATCTCGCCTTCAACGTCAGGATGGATAGCGACACTAAACTCACTATTTTTCACCAAACTGGCAAAAAAGGCTTTCGCTTCCACTTGATTGGCCTGAATACGAAAACGCTGCGTATTGGCTGATGAATCAAGAACCGGCTCACTGAGATCGGGCATAAGATCAGCTTCAACCGAAGCGGGCAATTGATCAATCATTCGGCTATTGGTTTCATTCAATACTTGATTCAGTGAGTCTTTTATTTCAACAGGATCCCGATGGCCCATTGCACAGCCCACTAAGCTAGTTACTACGACACCGATTATAATTTTATGCATCACTCTCATACCTTAATTTTTGATGTCTAGCGAGAACAACTGTAGTTCCCAACGCTGTTTACCACGCATCAAAATCACACTGGAATCTGTCACTTTGGCTATCTGATAACCTTGGATATTTTCGCCAACCGACAGTACCTGATTATTCAATACAACATAACACTCTTTTTGGCATACGATACTTTGCAATTCAGGTAATGGCGCTTGCTGAACCTCGGCCATTGAAGCTCTATGCCCAGCTAATGGAGCCGTGGGATCCTCTGCCGCAATGACCTGATGACTCAGTAAAAGCAAGATCGTCAACCGCATTATTTTACCCACCGATAAACTCCTTACGAGAACTGAGTGTATAGATTTCCAAAATTAATTTTGCTTGAGGATATTGCACCACTTGATAGTGAAAACGCCGCCAATAATAGTTAACAGGCAAACCTTCTAGAGCAGCAAGATAATCGTAAATAGCAAAATAACTGCCAGTCAATTCCATTCTAACAGGATGAATAAAATACTGACTTGGGTACTCATCCTGTTGCTTACCCATTGGCTCGGCAGGTAAAGAAGTCAGGCGAAGCAATTTCAATTGCTGGCTCTTCTCTAATACTTCACGCAAAACTTTTGCCATTTGAGAGGGCGAGACTAAATTCTCCATCACTTGATCGAGTTGAGCTGAAAGTTGTTGATGTTGTGCTTTAAGTTGTGTCAACTCAATCTCGATGTCTACATCAGGATCCTTACTTAACTCATGCTGTAACTGCTGTACCGCCAATTGCATTCCTTGATTAGATGACTGCAAACTGGCTAGGCGATTCGACTGTATTTGATGACGTGTCAAAAGCGGATCAATCAGAAAGGTTTGCAATGAGACAATGATCACCACTAAACCGCAGCCACTGATTAACCATTTTTCACGAGGCAAGCGCTGATTAAAGGCTTGATTTAATTTATTCCAAAGCACTCTCATCTCTACATCTCTTGCTTAGTTTTTAGCTCAAACGTCACAATATCGTTCTCATCACGTCCTATTATTAACCGCTCAAAACTGCGGCCAACTAAATGTAACTCTTGTTGAAATTGTTCGATCCAGTGTGGAATCGCTTTCGCATCACGGGCCAAACCTTGGATATCAAAACGTTGCTGATCAATCTCAATTTGCGTTAACGAAATATCCTTACGTGCGAGGTTTGCCAGTGCTTCCATCACACCCGAATACCCTTCACTTTGCAGATGCTCGAAGCGATTGATCGCATTTAATGACGCCTGTTGCGCCGCAATATCTTTTTTTATTCTCGCAGCTGCCGCCAGTTTATATGGCGACGGTAGGTGTCGCGCTTTTTGCTCTTTCAACTGTTTAAGTTGTAAAGAAAGCGCGGCTGATTGCTGCTCCGCTAAGATGACTTGCTGCTCGATTTTTATCCCCTGATAATGATAAACCGCCGCAATCGCTAACATGCAAACCATAAAACCAAGCAAAACCGAGCTAACGGTCATCAGTGAAAAATAATCTTTCTTAGGTTTTAAATGGCTTTGGTAGAAATTTAAAGCCTCATGAGGAGCCAATTGAGCATAATGAGCCAACATAGTGCCAGACAGCGGCTGAGAAACCGCCTTCGACAGCGTGCTGACTTTCACATTCAAACGTTCATTCAGTGCCGCAACAAGCTCGTCGTGATCTTCGCCATCGCAGCACACTTTGAGCTGATGAAGCGCTATTCCTTTTAATTGTGAAGATAAATAATCAATTGAACGCTGTAATTCCAATGCTAAGCTATCAAATTGAAGGCCTGAGCTGGCTACGCCGGTGATTGGCGCGACAACCCCGCGTAACGTACGTTGAAAATAGCAACGTTGATCGACAAAAGCATCAAATTTAAAATTTCCTGCCTTATTACGCTGCAGCAGTAAAAACTGCGTTAAAGTATCACCACTGCTTGCCCACACTTCTTGCTCTGGTAACACTCGCCCCAATTGGCAAC
Organism: Vibrio sp. V30_P3S12P165; assembly: GCF_009904905.1. NCBI lineage: Bacteria > Pseudomonadati > Pseudomonadota > Gammaproteobacteria > Vibrionales > Vibrionaceae > Vibrio > Vibrio sp. V30_P3S12P165. The sequence goes on from NZ_WXWH01000005.1 coordinate 108,884, forward strand.
CTTGTGTTTTCAGCAATTCAACCATCTCAAGAATCACTTTCTTGCTGATGACGTAGGCCTGTACTTTATTCGTCCCACTCAATGGATAAGCGTCTGCAACGACTTCTGCGGGTTTCTCATTAATCAAATCTTTGATTAAAAAGGGGAGTGCGGCAGGCCACTCTTCACGCGCAATATTAGGTTTATCAATTTGGTAGCTTTGGTAAAGTTGGGAGTGTAACACCAGATCAATCACCACCCCTTGCACGCCAGCCGCTTTTAAAGCCTTTATTAAAGCATGTGACCAATCACGATCAGCCAGCGGATAGCATTCTGGTACTGTCAAAGTGTCTGCAGATGAAAAATAAATCGCATCAGGTTGAATGACAGCAAAGAGTGAGTGACTTTGCTTCTTTTTGCCGATGATTTTTTTTATCAGAACATCAATTTTCATGTCTATTATTTTGTCCGCCATCGGTTTCGTTTACCGGGTTTAACAGAAGGTTGCTTGATTGAATGTGAGGAGATTAACAAAGGCTGCTCGACGTCAAATAAGCGTCCTTGAACACCATTGACCCCTAAAGAAAGCAAACATTGTCGCTCTGCTTCATGTTCAACCCCAACCGCAATCACTTGGGTAGGAGTGCCACTACATACCCCAATCAGACTACGAACAAATAGCTGATTTTCATGGCGTTGATGGATATTTTTGATCAAACTCCGATGAAGCTTAAGATAATCAATATTTAGATCCTTAATGTAATGTGTGGCGACAATGGTGCGCCCCGCTTGGCCAACCACTAATTTACATCCCAATCCACTGATCATTTTCATGACGGGACGCATATAATCGAGATGTTGAGCCAATCGCCCCTCAGCAAATTCAAAAGAGAGCCTTGTTCGCAATGCGATGGGCAATTGCATCAATTCATTACGAAACCATCGCCAATAAAACTTATTCGCAAAAGGAACAACTTGAAGGTTAATCGAATAGTGATCACTTTGCCGTTCATCCCGAATTAACGCAAAAACACGAGCCAGTACGGCTCGATCAAAAGCCACTTCGTATCCTACTGTTTCTATCGCTGAAATAAAACGAGAGGCCTTGAGCAAGCCTTTATCGGGATCATTGATTCGAGCAAACAGCTCGTGATGAACTATGGCCAGTTTATTTGCTGGTGTGATTAAATAACACGCTTGTTGAAATAAGCTAATTTTCTCAGGAAGTAATAACTGATCAAATAACGTTCGCCAACGGACACTGCCACGTTCATCATCGGCCTTAATGGCTTTTTTGAATCGACTCCAAGCGTTTCCGCCTTGCATCTGAGCACTGCGTAAAGCGGTTTCAGTTTCATCAATAATACGACCTCTTCGCTCTCCTTCTCGATACATACTCACTCCGATATGAACCCAATTATTACGATCAATCGGAAATGGAGGAATGATCCTCTCGATGAATTTAAGGCATTGGCTCGCAACATAGACCACTTCTTTTGAGCCTTGATGAGGCATAAATATCGCAAAAACAGACTCATAATAACGCGATAAAATAACATCAGGGTAACGAGCGATAATATTGGTAATGCATTCGCCAACTTCGACGACTAAATCATCAACCACTCGTGGCCCCACCTCTTCTCGCGCAGCATCGAGTTCATCGATCCGAATCATAATCACTCCGCCGTAAGCGCCACTTTCTAATAAGCCGGACTCGAGCTTACTATCAAACAACACTCGGTTCGCCGCTCCGGTTAATTGATCCAGAAAGGTTTGGCTACGGATAAAACTGTCAAATCGGCTTCGCTCTTGACGAGCATCTTGTAACTCTTCAATTAAACGATCTATCGCTTCGCTGGCGGTATAAGGCCATTCACGGAGATCGCCTTTAGCATATTGCTCAACTCGCCCCGCTAAAATCATTCTTCCCCGCTCTTCAAGCAGTTCAGAACCAAGCAGTTGTTCTTTAAGCCACTTAATGCCTTGAACTAAGCAAAAAACAATCAAAGCGACCGCCAATGAAATTGCCCCCATTGCACTCATTGAATAGTCATAGCTCAGGTAAGGCGGGACGGCTTTAAAATGGATACGGTAACCTTGATGATGCGCTAAAACAAAATCAGCTTGATATAAACGTTCCGTGGCGATTTTAGATGATGAATCATTGAAACGATATACGATCCCAGCCTCGGAAGAGAGCTGCATTTCGACAATATTCGAGGCTTGTAACATTTTAGGCATCCAAGCCTGCATTGAATCCATGGCATTTGGCTCTTGAAGTTCTTTATCCACCACGTCAACAATGCCACGCAAGTAATGATTCAAGTACTCTTGCCCTAATTTCTGAAAAGAGAGTGTTCCTCCTAAAAAAAGAATAAACATGGCACTGGTTACAATTACCGTAACAAAAGCAACCAAGCGTGTACTCAATTTAAGTGTTGGGGTATAGCGCATGAAGCTGAAGTTCCTTTTCACCCACTGATTGAGAAAACGAGGCTCACACAGCATTGAGTCTGGCTAGCAACCAACTCGATGCATAGAGACAAGGCATATAAATCAAAGCATAACGTACACTATCACTATATAAAAAAGCCGCGTATTTCGCGGCTTTTTTTCAAAATTAGAGTCCTAGAATGGGATATCGTCGTCAAAATCCATTGGCGGCTCATTATATTGCGGTTGAGCGGCTTGAGGAGCGGCTGGTTGCTGCGGCTTAGGAGAATGGGCTGCTGGTTGTTGTGGCTGTCCCCACTGGCTTTGTTGACCTTGATTCATGCCACCTTGCGCTGACGCACCACTTTGCTGGCCGCGGTTCCCTAAGATCTGAGCTTCACCGACTGGCCATCGCACAACCACTTCGGTGGTGTACCTTTCTTGGCCTTGCTGATCTTGCCATTTACGGGTTTGTAGTTGCCCATCAATATAAACTTGAGTACCTTTTTTGGCATACTCACCAATAAACTCAGCGGTTTTACCAAACACAGAGACACGATGCCATTCTGTCTTTTCACGTTGTTCGCCGGTCGCTTTGTCACGCCAAGTGTCTGAAGTCGCTACAGTCAAGTTGACCATCGCATCCCCACTCGGCATATAGCGAACCTCTGGATCCTGACCTAAGTTGCCGATCAAGATAACTTTGTTCACACCACGGGTTGCCATTATTTGCTCCGTTTACCATCTTTCGATTTAGAAATAGTTTGTAAGAATAGCACGCTTTCTTATCAGTACCAATGCTCTGTCGTAGTGTGCTTCTCTCTCTTCATCTAATCGATAGACAGAGGCCATTTTTTCCGGCCATTCTCACTTTTTTCAGTTTTGATAATATCCTCATTTACTTGTCATATTGAAAAGCCACGCAAAATAAACATTCTCGTTTCGCATCAAGCCTCATTGTTCGGCATGGTGCTCATAATACTTAATCTTCGCCATACTCAAGGATGCAGTCATGCCAAGATCAAACTATGCTCGAACCATATATTATCTAACGTTAGATGAGAAAAGTGCCACGCCGCCTCTTTTACGTGATGCAATTGAACAGCTCGCTATTCCTATTCCAAAAATCGAACCAGAGCAACTGATTAGTGCTTATCAACACTCAAAACATAAAATTTTGTTATTGGATCATCAACAACATGAATCAATCAGACTACGCCTTGGCCCATTACAACTCACCAGCCCTCATTTGGAAACCATTCTATTTAATGTAGAAAAACGACTCCATACCGATACGCTGTTAAATTTTGGGAATTTAAAAGGAGTTTTCTACCAAACGGAAACGGCGGACAAGTTAGCACATGGCTTAGCTGAAATTATCAATGGGCAAAACTGGCTACCTCGTCATGTCTCTAGTCAATTACTGCATTATTACCGTTACATTTTTCAAGAGCATCAAATTAAGGCCACTATAAACCTCACCGCAAGAGAGCTTCAAATATTACGCTGCTTACAAACAGGAGCATCCAATATGAACATTGCGGAAAATTTATTCATTAGCGAATTTACGGTAAAGTCCCATCTATATCAGATCTTTAAGAAAATATCGGTCAAAAACCGAACTCAAGCCATTGCATGGGCCAACCAACGTCTCTTCTCTTAATTGAGTCTATCAGCACATTTTCAATTCATAATGCCGAGAATGTGCTGAATACTCAAAACAGAACATGGTAAAGTTGCGACACTCTTGTAATTCATTATTCACCATAGACAAAAATTACCGTATTGTTTTGATCATATAAGCGGTTGCAAGCTAGACAAAACTTGGCTAACAACGGCTCGATATGAAAAAGTGATACGGTCTTTTTTCTATTGATAATTCATAATAATAGGGCTTTTACTATGATTAACAAATGCCTTTTCCCGGCAGCAGGCTACGGCACCCGTTTTCTCCCAGCAACCAAATCGATGCCAAAAGAGATGATGCCTATCGTCAATAAACCATTGATTGAATATGGCGTTGAAGAAGCAATTCAGGCGGGAATGACGGGGATGTGTATTGTAACCGGACGAGGCAAACATGCCATCATGGATCATTTCGATATGAACTATGAGTTAGAGCACCAAATTCGTGGTACCAACAAAGAAGAATTATTGATCGATATTCGAAAGATCATCGAAACCGCACAATTTACCTATATTCGTCAACGTGAAATGAAAGGTTTAGGCCATGCCATTTTAACTGGACGAGAACTCGTCGGTGACGAACCATTTGCGGTCGTCTTAGCCGATGACTTATGTGTCAATGAACAGCAAGGCGTTCTAGCGCAAATGGTCGCGCTTTATAAACAATTTCGCTGTTCAATTGTTGCCGTTCAAGAAGTGCCCGTCGATGAAACCCATAAATATGGGGTGATTTCCGGTGAAGTGATTAAAGACGACCTGTTCCGTGTCGATGATATGGTTGAAAAACCAGAACCCGGTACCGCACCAAGCAATTTAGCCATTATTGGCCGTTATATTCTTACTCCTGATATTTTTGAGCTTATCGAGCAAACCGAACCCGGTAAAGGGGGCGAGATCCAAATCACCGATGCCCTACTCAAACAAGCGAAAGCAGGCTGCGTACTTGCCTATAAATTTAAAGGTAGACGTTTCGATTGCGGCAGCGTAGAAGGGTATATTGAAGCAACCAATTACTGTTATGAGCATTTATACCAACAAAATGAACAGCATGTCACTCTGGCCAAACAATCTACCACAAAGTCTTAATCATTAATTTTTCCCGATTTTTAAAGCCATCCACTGGGTGGCTTTAATTTATTACTGTTTTTTTATCCAGTGATTATTGCACAAATCTCACTCTATGTAATACTTGTGCAACTTGGCATTACATAGAGTTGATCTGATGGACACAATCGAAGTACGTGGTGCTCGTACCCATAATTTAAAGAATATTAACCTGACGATTCCCCGTGATAAGTTAATTGTCGTCACCGGTTTATCCGGTTCGGGAAAATCTTCTCTCGCTTTTGATACGCTATACGCAGAGGGCCAGCGTCGTTATGTGGAATCGCTTTCCGCTTATGCTAGGCAGTTTCTATCTTTAATGGAAAAGCCCGATGTCGATCACATCGAAGGGCTTTCTCCTGCTATCTCTATTGAACAAAAATCCACCTCGCATAATCCTCGCTCAACCGTAGGAACAATTACTGAGGTGTATGACTATTTACGCTTACTTTATGCGCGCGTGGGCGAACCCCGCTGTCCTGAACACCACGTTCCTCTCGCGGCGCAAACCATCAGTCAAATGGTTGATCAAGTATTGGCCCTCCCTGAAGGTTCAAAAATGATGCTGCTTGCTCCCATTATCAAAGAGCGTAAAGGCGAACACGTTAAAACATTAGAAAATTTAGCAGCACAGGGATTTATCCGGGCCCGTATTGACGGTGAAACTTGTGATCTCACCGACCCTCCCACACTAGAATTACATAAGAAACATACCATTGAAGTGGTGGTTGATCGGTTTAAAGTTCGCACCGATCTCCAGCAACGTTTAGCTGAATCCTTTGAAACTGCCCTAGAGTTATCAGGTGGGCTTGTGGTGATAGCCCCGATGGAAGAAGAAGGGGAAGAGCTAATTTTCTCAGCCAACTTTGCTTGCCCACACTGCGGCTATAGTATGCGTGAACTAGAGCCTCGCTTATTCTCATTTAATAACCCGGCAGGTGCCTGCCCAACTTGTGATGGATTAGGTGTACAACAATATTTTGATCCTACCCGAGTGATTCAAGATGCAAGCTTAAGCCTTGCACAGGGAGCGATTCGCGGTTGGGATCAAAAAAATTACTATTATTTTCAGATGCTCACCTCATTAGCAGAACACTATAATTTTGATTTGCATACCCCATTTAATAAACTGTCGAAACGTATCCAAGATATGATTTTACAAGGATCTGGGCGTAGTGAGATTGAATTCAAATACGTGAATGATCGTGGGGATATTCGAGTAAAACGCCATCCCTTTGAGGGGATCTTGCATAATTTAGAGCGTCGCTATCGAGAAACTGAGTCCAACTCAGTCCGCGAAGAGTTAGTGAAATACATCTCGACCAAGCCCTGTACTGGTTGCCATGGAACGCGTTTACGTATTGAAGCTCGTAATGTGTTTATTCACAATACCGCACTGCCTGACGTGGTCGAACTCAGCATTGCCGATGCATTAATCTTTTTTCAATCACTCCAATTAGAAGGTCAACGAGCACAAATTGCCGATAAGGTGATGAAGGAGATCATCGACCGTTTGCAATTTCTGGTCAATGTCGGGCTAAATTATCTCAATTTATCACGCAGTGCAGAAACCCTTTCTGGGGGGGAAGCGCAACGAATTCGCTTAGCCAGTCAAATTGGTGCCGGATTAGTGGGTGTGATGTATGTATTGGATGAACCATCGATTGGTCTTCATCAACGGGATAATGAGCGACTGCTGAAAACCTTAACTCATTTACGGGATCTCGGTAATACTGTACTGGTGGTTGAACATGATGAAGATGCCATTCGTATGGCAGATCATGTGATTGATATTGGCCCAGGAGCCGGAGTGCATGGCGGGACAATTGTGGCAGAAGGTGATGTGGCTAACATCATTGCAACCCCCGATTCATTGACGGGTCAATATCTCAGTGGGGTAAAGAAAATTGCCGTTCCCAAACAACGCGTGATTCGAGATCCCCAAAAAACTGTCCAGTTAATTGGCGCTTCAGGTAACAACCTAAAAAATGTCACCCTCTCACTGCCAGTTGGTCTATTCACTTGCATCACGGGGGTCTCTGGCTCAGGTAAATCAACCTTAATTAACGATACTTTCTTTAGTATTGCGCATGCAGCTTTAAACGGAGCAACCACTGCCACGCCTGCACCTTATAAAGAAATCAAAGGGCTAGAACACTTTGATAAAGTTATCGATATTGATCAGAGCCCAATTGGCCGAACGCCTCGTTCTAACCCTGCTACTTATACCGGGATTTTCACCCCAATCCGAGAGCTTTTTTCTGGTACTCAAGAGTCTCGCTCACGCGGTTATAAGCCCGGGCGATTCAGCTTCAACGTACGAGGAGGACGATGTGAAGCGTGCCAAGGCGACGGTGTCATCAAGGTTGAAATGCACTTTTTACCCGATGTGTACGTGCCTTGTGATGCGTGCAAAGGAAAGCGTTACAATCGTGAAACGTTGGAAGTTCGCTATAAAGGAAAAACCATCGATGAAGTTTTGGATATGACCATTGAAGATGCTCATGCGTTCTTTGCCCCCGTCCCTGTCATCGCTCGTAAATTACAAACCTTGATCGATGTTGGATTATCCTATATTCGCTTAGGACAGTCGGCCACCACGCTATCGGGAGGCGAAGCACAACGGGTTAAATTGGCACGTGAGTTGTCCAAAAGAGATACAGGAAAAACACTGTATATCCTAGATGAACCGACAACGGGATTACATTTTCACGATATTCAACAGTTACTCACCGTTTTACACCGTTTGCGTGATAGGGGGAATACAGTGGTGGTTATCGAGCACAACCTTGATGTGATTAAAACGGCGGACTGGATCGTTGATCTGGGCCCTGAAGGCGGCCAAGGTGGTGGCTTTATTATCGCCGAAGGCACACCAGAAGATGTGGCGCAGGTCGAAGGATCACACACCGCTCGCTTTCTAAAACCAATATTAGCGGGATAACTCTATATTGAGAGAAAAAAAAACGTTAAAGTACAGAAACCAGTCACTCAGTGCTGGTTTCTTTTTTCATCATAGACAGTGAGACGTATGGCAACCTTGCTACTGAGCGGTACACGACTTGAGCCTCAGCCGCCAATCGCACCATTAAATAAAGCATTTATTCTCTCTCTGGGAGGTGTTTATTTAGTGGCGATGCATTTTTTCATGCCGAATCCTGGAGGATCTGGGCTAGCTCTGTCTTTTAATCCGACCACGTGGATAGCAATCAGTGTTACGATAGCAATTGGTCTATATCAATTAGCGACTTATCAATCGATACGGTATTCTAAGCTAACATTCATTTTATTGGTCTGCTGCTGCATCCTTTCTCTTCCCATCTTTTATACCAATGCCTATTGGCAAGGTAGTATTGGGCGGCTCACTGGATTATGGGCGGGGTTTATTCTCTTTACCGTTTTACAGCAATTCCGTTTTAGTAATACGCATAAGCAACGCTTGCTTTGGTACATCATTTTAGCATGTCTTATCGAAGCGCTATGGGGACTCATCCAATACTTTATCTTATCTCCGGGTAATCCATTCGGATATGATACCAATACCAATCGCCCTTATGGTATTTTTCAGCAACCGAATGTTATGGCCAGTTTTCTAGCCACCGGCCTCATTCTCTCTGGCTATCTACTGGCACGCCAACCGAAAAAATACAACAAACACTTACGTGAGGTGGGGTTACTTTATTTAACGCCTCTACTAACTCTGCCTTTACTCATTGTTCTTGCTTCTCGGACTGGTTGGCTGGCAACCGTGCTTGGTGTAATACTACTGTTACCTTATTTACACCGTTTTTCACCCAGACAGCGTTTTATCAACTGGCTTATTGCCATATTAGCGGGCATATTTCTTGGTTATATGGCTATGTATAGTCAAAGTAGCGCCGAGCGAGTGGTAGAAAAAATCAAGATTGAAAGCCCTCGCCAATACACTTTCCCACAAACTCTGGATATGCTGATTGAAAAACCATTTACTGGTTATGGCTATGGCAGATTTGAAACGCAATATATCCTCTATACTGCTCGCCAACATCAACTCAATCCAAGCTATCCACCAGGTCTTGCAGCAATGGATCATCCTCATAATGAGCTATTATTTTGGGGCGTTGAAGGGGGGTTACTGCCTTTAGTGGCGATTCTACTCGCAGCTGGGTTTGTTTTGCTCCGATTACGTTCAGCGAAAAAAGGCACCAGACGCGCGATGCTTGCCTTACTGATTCCAATTACGTTGCACAGCCAATTAGAGTACCCCTTCTACCATTCAGCGATTCATTGGATAAGCTTTATTATTTTATTGTTTTGGATAGAACAACGTGTGGCAAAATACCATGTCATTCCCTTTAACCAAATCAGCAAGTCTTCATTACGTATCACAAGTTTAATGCTGCCAATAGCCACCAGCCTGTATATGCTTAGCGCTTTACATAGCAATTATGTACTGACTCAATTTGAAAAATCTTATCCGCGGGATCCAAATATTTTACAAAACATCAGCAACCCTGTGGTATGGAAAGATAGATTTGACTGGGATATTTATAGCACTTACTTAAACATTGGCTTGCACCAACAAAAAGCGGAATACATCCAACCCTATATTAATTGGTCACAACAAATCATTAGGCGTAAACCTCGACCAGCGTTTTATCATAATTTGATTTTAGCCTATCAGGGGATCGGAGATCATAGCCGAGCAGAACAGATCCGGTTTGAAGCTGAATTCCTTTTTCCTAAATATGATTTTAGTCTCCCCCTCGAGCAACTTCCTACCAAAATCTCGGCAAGTTTATCGGCGGGTTAAAAACCGCCTCTTCATTCGCCAAGCGATGAGTGACCGCTTGGCGAAAACAATGCTCACGAAGCAAGAACCTCTTCTAACGCTTTAAGACAAAGGGCTATATTTTCAGATCTTGCACCATATCCCATCACGCCTATACGCCACGCTTTACCCGCTAAAACGCCTAATCCTGCTCCTATTTCTAAATTATATTCATTAAGAATACAATGACGAACCGCCACATCGTCGACGCCTGAAGGAATATAAACTGCATTAAGTTGAGGCAGGCGACTGGCTTCATCAACCACAAACGTCAGCCCTAATTTTTCTAACCCTTGTTTGAGTTTGTTATGCATCCGTTGATGGCGGGCCCACGCATTTTCTAGCCCCTCATTTTTGAGTAACAATAGCGCTTCATGCAACGCGTATAAACTATTCACCGGAGCCGTATGGTGATAACTGCGCCTTCCTTCCCCACTCCAATACCCTAAGACTAAACTTTGATCTAAAAACCAACTTTGAATGGGCGTCGTTCGCGATTGAATTTTCTCGATCGCTTTCGGTGAAAACGTTAAGGGAGCAAGGCCAGGGACGCAAGAAAGACATTTTTGACTGCCGGAATAGACCGCATCTAATTGCCATTCATCCACAAATAATGGAACACCACCTAAAGAGGTGACGGCATCCACAATCGTCAGCATATGGTGTTGTTTTGCTAATCGCCCCAAAGCTTGTACATCGCTTAACGCGCCGGTTGAAGTTTCAGCATGCACAAAAGCTAAGATTTTTGCATCTGGATGTGACTTTAGTGTGTCTTCAACTTTATCCACCGAGACCGGCTTGCCCCATTCATCATCGACTACAATAACCTCGCCTCCACAGCGAACCGCATTGTCTCGCATTCGCTCACCAAAGACACCATTACGACAGACAATAACTTTGTCACCGGGCTCAATTAAGTTAACAAAACAAGCTTCCATCCCTGCACTACCAGGAGCAGAAACCGCGATAGTAAATTCATTGTCAGTCTGAAAAGCATATTTTAATAGCTGTTTAAGTTCATCCATCATGCCAATAAACAAAGGATCCAGATGACCAATGGTTGGGCGGCTCAACGCTTGTAATACTTGGGGATAAATATCTGATGGACCCGGCCCCATTAGGATACGATGGGGCGGAATAAAACGACGAATGCTCATAGCAGCTCCTTGCTTTTTAGAGTAACAACATCAAGGTTAATGCAAATCCTTCTTGGTCACAATTCGACTGAAGTCTAGAGGTCAAACCAGTTTCTTATTTTGAGCATTTTAATTTTTCATTTTATAAACCATTTACGATTGACATTCATGAAACAAAACCGTTCAATGAATAGGCTATTTAAGCAGAAGAGGAGCACTACCCAGGTAGATGTTTTGTGGAGCCTCAACTCCCAAACAAAACATTGAGGGGGAGTAGTGCCGAGATAAACCAAAGATGAGGCTTTGATTTATCGGTTGATTGGGCTGAATCCTATCAACTGTCATCAGAATCGACTGATGAAGAGCTTCTGAGGAAACCTACCTATTGTGCTACCTCTGCTTTGCTCTAATTTATCTCTCTTCAAACATTGGAAGTTGGTTTACCAACCATTTTTATTTATAGGAAATATCGGGAGAAATACCGTGAGCGCATTCAATGTGGCCAAATTTGGCGGAACCAGTGTCGCAAACTTCGAAGCAATGAGCCGTTGTTCTGCAATTATCGAACAAAATCCACACACCAAGCTTGTTGTGATCAGCGCATGCGCTGGGGTAACCAATTTATTAATTGAGCTTGCTAATGGTATTCAAGTACCTGAAGAACGCCAAGCCATTATTAAAAAATTGGCAGAAATCCACCATTCGATCATCGAACAGCTCTCAAATACAACCACGGTAGCCGCAGAAGTGAATGCTATCTTAGAGAGTGTCGCCTGTGCTGCAGAAGCGGCATCATTTCAAACCAGCAAAAAGCTGACTGATCACTTAGTCGCCTGCGGAGAGTTAATGTCGACCCATATTTTAACGCAATTAATGCGTGAACGTGGCGTCGATGCTCAACGATTTGATATCCGCCAAGTCATGCGGACGGATACTCACTATGGTCAAGCAGAACCTCAAGTCGAAGCACTACAACAATTAGTGCAAGAACACTTATTACCACTTTGCCAACAACACGTCGTCATTACTCAAGGCTTTATTGGTTCTGATGAACAGGGCAATACGACCACTTTAGGACGTGGAGGAAGTGACTATTCTGCCGCGCTAATTGCAGAGTCACTCCGAGCTTCTGGCTTAGAAATTTGGACTGATGTTCCGGGCATCTATACGACGGATCCACGTATCGCTCCAAAAGCGGCCCCCATTGCTGAAATTAGTTTTAACGAAGCGTCTGAAATGGCAAATTTTGGTGCAAAAATTCTCCACCCATCGACGTTAGTGCCAGCCCTTCGTCATGGTATTCCTGTTTTTGTCGGCTCATCAAAAGAACCAGAAAAAGGAGGCACATGGATTCGTCAAGCCGTGGAAAGCGCTCCGCCATTTCGTGCGTTAGCCTTACGCTGTAATCAAACTATGGTCACATTACGTAGTGCAAAAATGTTTCATGCTTACGGTTTTTTAGCCAAGGTATTTGAGATTTTAGCTAAACATAAGATCTCGGTTGATCTGATCACAACGTCTGAAATTAGTGTCTCTTTGACACTAGATAAAACAGATACTTCTGGCGGCAATCCCGAATTACCACAAACGGTACGCGAAGAATTAGCAGCGCTGTGTACTGTTGAAGTGGAACATGATCTTTGTCTAGTGGCGTTAATTGGGAATAAGATGAAAGATCGCCCGGGCTATGCAAAACAAGTCTTTGGTGCATTAGAAAACTTCAATCTACGCATGATCTGCTACGGTGCTAGTGCTCATAATCTGTGCTTCTTAGTAAACAGTCAGGATGGAAAAGCGGTGATTCAAACACTGCATCAGGAACTACTTGAACAAGCATAATCGTTCAGAAAAACTAAAAAAGAAGGTCTCCGATGGTGACCTTCTTTTTTATTGAACAGCTAGCCGTTAATATTTGGGCCTAACCACTTCTCGGCCATCAAACTATCCCACCCTTTTCGCTCTGCATAACTTTGCACTTGATCGTCTTGGATCTGAGCAATGGCAAAGTAACGCGAGTCTGGATGAGAAAAATACCAACCAGAAACAGAAGAGCCTGGCCACATGGCATAACTTGAAGTCAATGACATACCGATCATTTCTTCCACATTCAGCATCTTCCACAAGGTTCCTTTTTCTGTGTGTTCTGGACAAGCTGGGTAACCGGGAGCAGGACGTATGCCTTGATATTTTTCTCGAATCAGATCTTCATTAGCCAAATTTTCATCAGGCGCATAGCCCCAAATTTTCTTTCGAACCTGTTGATGTAAATATTCGGCAAACGCTTCCGCTAAACGATCAGCAACCGCTTGGATCATTATCGCGTTATAATCATCACCTTGCGCTTTATAGGCATCAGCTAATTCACGCTCACCAATTCCACCTGTCACCGCAAAAGCGCCAATCCAGTCTTTTTTACCGCTCGATTTCGGGGCAATATAGTCCGCTAAGCAATAGTTTGCACCCTTAGGTTTTTCTGTTTGTTGCCGTAAGTGATGCAGCACATGGGCAACTTCTGAGCGCGTTTCATCGGTATAAACTTCAATATCATCGCCGATACTGGCAGCAGGAAATAGCCCGCAGATCCCTTTGGCTTGTAAAATGCCTTCCCGTTCAACTCTATCCAACAGTTCATTTGCATCATTCAATAGGCGTTGAGCTTCTTCCCCTACTTCCTCATGCTGTAGTATTGCTGGATATTTCCCCATCAAAGACCAAGTCATAAAAAAAGGCGTCCAATCAATATAGTGGCGTAACGTCGCCACAGAGCAGGTTTCAAAAACATGGATGCCCGGTTGAGCTGGAGCTGGAGGCGTATAAGCTTGCCAATCTATGGTCGCTTTATTGGATCGTGCTTTTTCCAAACTCACTGGACGAGTTTTCGGTTTCTTTCTCGCATGTTGATCTCGGGTACGTTGATAATCTAAATTCAGTTTTTCTATAAAAGCGGGGCGCAATTCATCGGATAATAATGATGAACAGACCCCAACAGCCCGAGAAGCATTATTGACATAAACCACGGGATGACGGTAGTTCTGCTCAATTTTTACCGCCGTGTGTGCTTTCGATGTGGTCGCACCACCAATAAGAAGAGGCAACTCAAAACCTTGTCGCCCCATTTCTTTCGCTACATGTACCATTTCATCCAGCGACGGAGTGATCAACCCTGATAGGCCGATAATGTCGACCTTCTCTTCACGAGCAACCTTTAAGATCTGTTCACAAGGCACCATAACGCCGAGATCTATAATGTCATAGTTATTACACTGCAAAACCACACCGACAATATTTTTTCCGATGTCATGCACATCGCCTTTCACCGTGGCAAGCAAGATTTTTCCATTGGTCGAACCGGCTTGTTTAAGCGCATTAATATAGGGTTCTAAATAAGCGACCGCTTGTTTCATGACCCGTGCCGATTTAACCACTTGTGGTAAGAACATCTTCCCTTCACCGAAAAGATCGCCCACTACGTTCATTCCATCCATTAATGGGCCTTCAATCACATCTATCGGCTTGGAAGCTTGTTGACGGGCTTGTTCCGTATCTTCAACAATAAACTCGGTGATTCCTTTTACCAAAGCATGTTCTAAGCGCTTTTCCACCGGCCAAGTTCGCCACGCTAACAGTGCTGGATCATCGACCTTACCTACCGCATTGTCTCGGTACTGTTCTGCTATCTCTAATAAGCGTTCAGTTGAATCTGGTCGACGGTTAAGAACAACGTCTTCCACGGCTTCACGTAAAGACAAGGGAACATTATCGTAAATTTCAAGCTGACCGGCGTTAACAATGCCCATATCCATGCCATTTTTAAAGCAGTGGTAGAGGAAAACGGCATGAATCGCTTCTCGAACATAATTATTGCCACGAAAGGAGAAGGAAACATTAGATACACCACCGGAAATCATCGCATGTGGTAGATTGCGCTTAATATCCGCAACGGCTTCAATAAAATCAACCGCATAATTATTATGTTCATCAATGCCTGTTGCCACGGCAAAAATATTCGGGTCAAAAATAATATCTTCCGCAGGAAATCCCACTTCATCGACTAAGATTCGATAGGCATTGCTGCATATTTCAACTTTTCGTTCTTTCGTATCAGCTTGGCCGACTTCATCAAACGCCATCACAATCACAGCGGCACCATAACGGCGAACTAATTTGGCTTGTTCAACAAATTTATCTTTCCCTTCTTTTAGAGAGATAGAGTTCACAATGCCTTTGCCTTGAATGCATTTGAGACCAGCCTCAATTACCTCCCATTTCGAGGAATCAACCATAATCGGTACTTTGGATATTTCGGGTTCAGAAGCACACAGCTGTAAAAATCGAACCATGCAGGCTTCGGCATCCAACATCCCTTCATCCATATTGATATCGATGATTTGTGCGCCATTAGCCACTTGTTCTCGAGCCACCTCGAGTGCTTCATCATATTGTTCTTCTCTAATGAGCCGCTTAAAGCGAGCGGAGCCCGTAACATTAGTCCGCTCCCCCACGTTAACAAACAAGGTTTCTTTACCAATATTGAGTGGTTCTAAGCCAGATAAACGACACTCCACGTTGAGGTCAGGTAAAGCACGAGGTGTGATCCCCTCCACCGCTTTCGCCATTGCAGCAATGTGTTCAGGTGTTGTTCCACAGCACCCTCCCACTAAGTTTAAAAAGCCGGAGGCTGCCCATTCCGCAATATGCTCAGCCATCTCTTCCGCAGAGAGATCGTATTCACCAAAAGCATTCGGTAAGCCAGCATTAGGATGGGCAGAAACATAGCTTTCAGAGATACGAGCCAGTTCTGCAACATATTGTCGAAGTTCATCCGGCCCTAAAGCACAGTTAAGACCGAAAGAGAGTGGCCGAACATGGCGTAGGGAATTGTAAAAGGCTTCTGTGGTTTGGCCTGAGAGCGTACGGCCTGAGGCGTCAGTGATTGTCCCGGAGATCATCACCGGCAAAGTCACACCTAACGCTTCAAAAACAGAATCGACCGCAAAAGCACAAGCTTTCGCATTCAGAGTATCAAAGATCGTTTCAATCAGAATAAGATCGCACCCGCCTTTAATTAACGCTCGCGTTGATTCAGAATAGGCAATCACAAGTTGATCAAAAGTAATATTTCGATATCCCGGATCGTTAACATCAGGAGAAAGGGAACATGTCCGGTTGGTTGGTCCTAATACACCTGCGACATAACGGGGTTTATCCGGCGTTTTAGCTGTCCATTCATCCGCGGCTTCACGTGCTAATTGGGCGGCGGCGAAGTTAATTTCTGCACTGAATGATTGCATGTCGTAATCAGCCATGGCAATCGTCGTTGCATTAAAGGTATTGGTTTCAAGAATATCCGCACCCGCAGCTAAGTAGGCGGAATGAATATCTTTGATCAACTGAGGTTGAGTCAGCACCAATAAGTCATTATTTCCTTTCACATCACAGTGCCAATTAGCAAAACGCTCACCGCGGTAATCCAGTTCTTGCAACTGATACCCCTGAATCATGGTGCCCATACCACCATCAATCAATAAAATACGCTGTTTGAGCTGCGCTTCCATTTTTTGTCTTATATTACTTCCCACTGTAAAGCCTCACTCCATTGTCTTTATTCACATCCTACCATAGAAAATTTAGAAATCTAGACGTCTAAAATCTTATTGTTTTTCCCCATAAACCTGATCCATATTGCGCAGAAAAGGTTTGCTATTTGTTCACAATCCACCGAGAATTTCACTCATATTTTGTTACATAATGAGAAAACTATGTCGGTCTATTACACCTTATGCTTTTTATCGGCAGCCGCAATGATGATTGCTTTTATTAATAGTAAAATAGTTAAGATGCAAACCACCATTGCAATCACTGCTGGGTCTATGATGCTGTCATTATTAATCATTCTTGCTGGGCAAAATGATGGTTTTCACTTGAAACAAATTGCAACTGAGACGATCACAAGTATTAACTTTGAAAACTTTTTACTTAAAGGGATTCTTGGATTTTTACTCTTCGCTGGCGGACTTGGTATTAAGTTACCCAATTTAAAGGACCAAAAGTGGGAAATTATCGCTTTAGCCTTAGGTGCCACCCTCTTCTCAACTTTTTTTATCGGCTTTATCCTTTATGCTTTTTGCCAATTTATAGGCATTCAACTTGATCTTATTTATTGCTTACTTTTTGGCTCACTGATCTCACCAACCGATCCGATTGCTGTACTCGCCATCGTCAAGAAACTCGATGCGCCAAAACGGATCGCGACTCAAATAGAAGGAGAATCGCTATTTAATGATGGATTTGGTTTAGTTATTTTTGTGACTTTATTCATCATTGCCTTCGGAAATGAAACTCCGAGTATTCTTAGCGTCAGCACTCTCTTTGCTCAAGAAGCCATTGGCGGCATTGTTTATGGTTTTTTTCTTGGACTCTTATTTCATTATTTGATTAGTGCCACCGATGACCATTCAATGGAACTATTACTGACCATTGGTATTCCGACTGCTGGTTATGTTTTTGCTGATGTTATCCATGTTTCTGGTCCATTAGCGATGGTGGTGTCAGGCATTATGATCGGTAACTGGACTCGTTTTATTGGTTTTTCTAAAGAGAGTGAAGAACATCTCGATCACTTCTGGGAACTAGTGGATGAGTTTTTAAATGGCGTATTATTTTTGCTGATTGGTATGTCAATGTTACTGTTTGAATTTCATCAAGAAGATTGGATTTTAATGGCATTAGCTATTCCACTAGTACTATGTGGACGCTATCTAAGTGTGTGGATATCTTATTTGGGCTTCAAACGCTTTCGTCGTTACAATCCATGGTCTGTAAAAATTCTGACGTGGGGAGGGCTCCGTGGTGGGTTAGCTTTAGCAATGGCCTTATCCATCCCTGCAGGAGTCATGGTGATTCCTGATAAATTAATTGATGTCAAAGAGATTTTAATGGTCATGACTTATGCCGTTGTGGTTTTCTCCATTTTGGTTCAAGGCTCAACCATTACCCCCATGATTGAAAAAGCGAAAAAAGCAGAGCAAAAACTTGAAACTGACACTAACAATACAAGTCAGTAACTCGAAACAGACATAGAAACGAATTCTACAGAAAGCAGGGTTACAGAACTCTGCTTTTTTATATCCAGAAATAATACCAATCTAAATAAAAATATGATCTAATTAAGGCTATTTAACTACTACCGTCATT